>NZ_JASJXJ010000007.1:0-52883 GCF_035018685.1 Cryobacterium sp. RTC2.1 | reverse complement strand
CCGGTGCGGCGGCCGGTTCAGAGGTGCTTGTAGACGTCGGCGAGGGTGAGCCCCTTCGCCAGCATCATGACCTGCACGTGGTAGAGCAGCTGGCTCATCTCTGCGGCGGTTTCCTCGTCGCTCTGGAACTCCGCTGCCATCCAGACTTCGGCAGCTTCTTCGACG
This sequence comes from Cryobacterium sp. RTC2.1, assembly GCF_035018685.1. Taxonomy (NCBI): domain Bacteria; kingdom Bacillati; phylum Actinomycetota; class Actinomycetes; order Micrococcales; family Microbacteriaceae; genus Cryobacterium; species Cryobacterium sp. RTC2.1. The sequence continues at coordinate 52,718 of NZ_JASJXJ010000007.1, read as the reverse complement.
ATCTTCTTGCCGATGGCATGCACTCCCGCGTCGAGTTCACGGACGGTTCCGGAGCCTTCCGGCCGGTTGAGTGCTTTTTCGCCCAGTTCAGCGAAGAGGTTGTCGAATGTTTTCACTCCCCTAGGTTACTAGTGCGCGTGCGAGTGCGCGGTCGCAGCAGTCCTCAGGAGAGCGATCCGGGCCTCGGGATCCGGGAAACCGAACACGCTCGAGCCGGCGACGAAGGTATCCGCGCCCGCCTCTGCGGCCACGACGATGGTCTCCTCCGTGATGCCGCCGTCGACCTGCAGCCAGATGTCCCTGCCACTGGCCCTGACGGCATCCGCCACCGTGCGGAGCTTGCGCATGGTCGACGGCAGGAAGCTCTGGCCGCCGAAACCGGGCTCGACGGTCATCACGAGGACCTGGTCGAATTCGGCGAGGAACTCGAGGTACGGCTCGATGGCGGTGCCCGGCTTCAGGGCGATGCCCGCGCGGGCGCCTGCTGCCCGGAGCTTGCGCGCAAGCGCGACCGGGTTGGTCGTCGCCTCACCGTGGAAGGTCACGGAGAACGCTCCGGCCTCGGCGAATTTCGGTGCCCACCGTTCCGGATCCTCGATCATGAGGTGCGCGTCGACGGGCAGCGCAGAGACCTGCATGATGCGCTCGGCGACGGGGAGCCCGAAGGTGAGGTTCGGCACGAAATGGTTGTCCATCACGTCGACGTGCACGAGGTCGGCGGTGCGGATGCGACCGAGGTCGCGTTCCAGGTTCGCGAAGTCTGCGGCGAGAATGCTGGGGCTGATCCTGATCGGCATGCCTTCACCCTATCGCCGCAGGCATGCCACCCCACTCCGTGAGGTGTCGCACATCGACCTTCATTCGCCCGGCGAACGTCGATATGCGACACCTCACGAGTATTGCTAAGCGGTGCGCTCGAGCAGGGTGATGAACATCGCGTCGGTTCCGTGGCGGTGCGGCCACAGCTGCACGCTCGTTCCGTCGCCCGGCAGGTCGAGCGGGGTGCCGCTGAATCCCTGGACGACCGCGGCCGTGTCGACGGCCCGCACCCGGTCTCCCCACTTCTTCAGCGCCGTGGCGACAATGCCGCGGCTCTCCGCGATGTGCGGTGAGCACGTGACGTATGCAAGGAGGCCGCCGGGCTTCAGTGCGCCGAGCGCCGCGTCGATGAGGCCGGACTGCAGGTCGGAGAGTTCGGCGACGTCGCGCGGAAGCTTGCGCCAGCGCGCCTCCGGCCGGCGACGCAGTGCGCCGAGACCCGTGCACGGTGCGTCGAGCAGGATGCGGTCGAATTCCTCGGAGTGGTTGACGGCGATGCGGGTCCCGTCGAGTTCCCAGACCGGAACGGTGCCCGGGACCGCGGAGAGGGCGCGGCGCACGAGCGTGGCCCTCGCCGGAACGAGCTCGTTTGCAACGAGTTCGGCGCCACCCGCGCGCGCTTCTGCGGCGAGCAGGGCCGCCTTGCCGCCGGGTCCGGCGCAGAGGTCAAGCCAGCGTTCTCCCGGCGTGATGGGGCGGGCCCGGCTCAGGGTGAGTGCTGCGAGCTGCGAACCCTCGTCCTGCACCCGGATGCGGCCGTCGTGGTCGGTGACGAGGTGAACGGGGTCTCCGCCCGCGAGCATGAACCCGACCGGGGAGTACTCGTTGGGTCGGCCGAGGCCGGCGGTCTCCTCTGCTGTCGTGATGCCAGGCAGCGCGACCATGTTGACCCGGGGGGCGGCGTTATCGGCGATAAGCAGGTCTTCGAGTTCGTCCTCACGGCCTTCGAGGCGCAGCGACTGCCTGAATGCGCGCACGACCCACACCGGGTGCGAGTGTTCGGCGGCGAGCCGGTCGTCCGCGGAGCCTGCTCCGGCGAGGACCCGTTCGCGCCACTCCTCCGGGGTCGAGCGGGAGATGGTGCGAAGCACGCCGTTGGTGAAGCCCGTCGCTGCACGGGAGCCGACCTGGCGGGCCAGTTCGACGGATTCGTTGACGGCGGCGTGGGTCGCGACGCGCGTCGCGAGCAGCTGGTGGGCGCCGAGGCGCAGTACGTCGAGAATGGCCGGGTCGATCGCGGAGACCGGCCGGCCGGCCGCTTCCGCGATCACGAGATCGTAGTAGCCCTGCATGCGCAGGGTGCCGTAGGTCAGTTCGGTGGCGAGGGCGGCATCCGCCGTGCTGAGGGCGGCCCGCTGGATACGGGTCGGCAGCAACAGGTTCGCGTAGGCGTCCGACTCACGGACGGCCGCGATGACGTCGTAGGCGACGCGGCGGGCGGGCTGGACGAAGCCCTGGTGCTGTTGGACGCTCATGAGGCGACCACGTCCGTCGCCGCCATGCCGCGCCACCAGTCGATTGCCTTCATCTGTGTCTTTCCAGCCGGTTGCACCGTGACGAGCTCTAGCGGCTCCGTCCCGGTTCCAACCAGCACTTTCTTGTCGAATTCGCGAATCACGCCCGCCGGAAGCGGCTGGGCGCCGTGGGTCGGCGCGAGGTCGAGGACCTTGAGGCGCGCTTCGCCGAGCATGGTGAAGGCTCCGGGTTCCGGCGTCACGCCGCGCACCCGGTTGTAGACGACCGCAGCGGATGCGGCCCAGTCGATCCTGGCGTCGGCGAGGCCGAGTTTGGCGGCCGTGGTGGGCTCGCCCACCTGGGGCACCGCCTCGATCGTGCCGGCCTCGAGCTGGTCGACGACGTTCCTGAGCAGCACGGCACCGCTGTGACTCAGGGAGTCGAGGAGCCCGCCGGCGGTCGCGTGCCGGGAGATCGGTTCGGAGAAGCTCGCGAACACGGCGCCGGCGTCGAGCTCGGCGACGAGCTGGAAGACCGCGGCTCCCGTCCGTTCGTCTCCGGCCATGATGGCGCGCTGCACGGGCGCTGCCCCGCGCCAGCGTGGCAGCAGGGAGAAGTGCAGGTTGATCCAGCCGAGGCGGGGAACGGAGAGCAGGGGTTCCCGCACGAGCCCGCCGTATGCGACGATGACGCCGAGGTCGGGTTCGATGGCTTCGATTCGTTCCGTCGCCGCAGCGTCGAGGCGATTGGTCTTGAGCAGCGGAAGTCCGAGCCCGGCAGCGGCCTGCGCGAGGGGTGACGGGGTGAGCACACGCTTCCGGCCGAGGGGGGCATCCGCCCGGGTGATGACCGCCGCGATGGAGTGCGGCGAGTCGGCAAGGGCCTGGAGACTGGGCACCGCCACCTGGGGCGTGCCCGCGAATACGAGTTTCATTTAGAGCAGCTCCGGGTCGTCGAATCGTACTTTGAGTGTAGGTGCCGGGCGGAAGGCGGCGCCTTTGGCCCGGCGGCGGCGCGCTGCATTGCGCACAATCGCCGCCTTCACGAGCCTGGCGACGTCGTCGCCGTCGACGTAGTTGAACCGCACGACGGCCCGGACGAGGGGGTCGACGGTTGTGACAGGACCGAGCACATCGAGGCCGGGAACGTCCGTGAGATCCTCGACCGCCGCTGCGACATCGGCGGCGGTCCCCGTCACAGAGGCGACGCGCACGGCGGGCGGGAAGCGCAGCTGCCTGCGGTCAGCGAGTTCTGCCGCTGCGAAGGCACCGGGCTGCCACGCGTTGAGCGCCGTCGCGAGTGCCCCTCCGACGCCGGCGAGCATGACGGACGCGCCGGGGGCGGCGAGGGCTGCTGCGTTGCTCCACCAGCGCAGGCAGTCCTCTGCGACGCCGAGGGACTCGCGGGCGAGCATCTTCTCACCGTCGAGCAGGAGGATCGCCCGGTAGCCGCCTTCGGGGATCGGCTCGGCACCGCGCGTCGCGACGACGAGGGCAGGGGCGGCCCCGATCTGCTGCAGCGGATGCTCCCCGTCGGCGACGAGGACCAGCGCGCCGGGAAAGGCGCGGCCCAGTTCCTCGGCGGTGCGCCCGGTTCCGAGCGACACCACCCGCAGGGACCTGCCCTCACAGTGCAGGCAACTCCAGCCTGCCGCAAGCTTGCCGCACCAACGGCAGGACGGCACGGCGTTCGCGCTCGCGAGGGCGAGCGGTCCCTGGCAGTGCGTGCAGCGGGCCGACTTCTTGCAGGTCTGGCAGGCGAGGGTCGGCGCGTACCCGGGGCTCGCGACCTGGACGAGGACGGGTCCGTCAGCGAGGGCGGCCCTGGCCACCTGCCAGGCGGCGGAGGGGATCCGGTTGGTCCGCTCCTGGCGGTCGGGACTGAGCTGGAATTCAGTAGGGATCACCCGGGGATGCCGAGGGCTCAGGGGATGCGCCTCGCCGAGAAAGCCCAGTTCGAGGAGCCGCTGCACGGGCACGCTGCGGGTGTGCCCGAAGAACATCAGTGCGCACCCGCTCAGGGCCTGGCGGACCAGTGCTGCGTCGCGGGCATGGACGTAGGGGCTGAGCGGTTCGGAGTGCAGGGGGTCCCCGTCGTCCCAGAGCAGGATCGCCCCGAGGTTGTGCGCCGGCGCGTAGACCGCAGACCGGTTGCCGAGGATGATCCGCGGGGTGGGTTCCAGGCAGGCGAGGAAGGCGCGGTAGCGCTCGGGGTTGGGCTGGCGGGCATCGACCCTGCTCACGGTTCCCGCGGGCGCGCAGGCATCGAGGGCGGCCTGGAGCTGGTCCTGGTCGCGGTAGTCGGGAACGCAGAGGATGGCGCTTCGCCCGCTCCGAACGGTTGCCGTGGCGAGTTCGGCCATCGTGGTGGCCCAGTGGCCGACGGTGCGCCCGTCCGGCAGGGCGACGAGGGCGGGTACGGCGGCCACGCTGAGGCGCCTCTGCTCGGCCAGGGCCGCGTCGAGCAGACCGGCCGGGTAGTCAGCGAAACCGGCGGATGCCGCGGGTTCGGCTTCCGGAGCAGGTTCGGCTTCGTCCTGCGCGGCTTCGTCCTGCGCGGCGAGCCAGGCCTTCTCGACCCGCACAGCGCGAGGGGGGATCGCGAGCCGGAGCACATCGCTCGCGTTGCCGGCCGCGCGGTCGGCGACGCGACGTGCGAGGCGCCAGACCTCCGCCGTGAGCACGGGGGCAGCGGACACGATGGCCTCGACCGGGCTCAGGGCGCCATGGAAGTCGGCGGCGGCGTCCTTCGGGGGCTCGATGCCGGACACCGGTGCGTTCAGGGTCGCGAGGACGGCTCCCCCGGCATCGAGGACCTCGATCAGGTAGCCGTCGGCGACGCGTCCCGCCGAGCGCAGGGGCACCCGGACCCGCACTCCCGGCCGCGCGGCCGCGGCGAGGTCGTCCGGGATGCCGTAATCGAAGAGATGGTCGAGCTGGGGCAGTGTCGACTCGATCAGGACGCGTGCCACGAGGCCCGTGCGTCCCATGATCAGATCCCGGAGGCGCTTCTCAGCTCGTCGACGCGGTCCAGCCTCTCCCAGGTGAACTCGGGGAGCTCGCGACCGAAATGACCGTATGTCGCCGTCTTCTGGTAGATCGGGCGGAGCAGGTCGAGGTGGTGGATGATCGCGGCCGGTCGCAGGTCGAAGACCTCGCGGATCGCCGCGGTGATCTCCTTGTCCGGCAGTGCCCCTGTTCCGAAGGTCTCGACGTAGAGCCCGACGGGCGCTGCTTTGCCGATCGCGTATGCGACCTGGATCTCGAGCCGTTCGGCCAGCCCGGCTGCCACGGCGTTCTTGGCGACCCAGCGCATCGCGTACGCGGCGGAGCGGTCGACCTTGGACGGGTCCTTGCCGCTGAAGGCGCCACCGCCGTGACGGCTGGATCCGCCGTAGGTGTCGATGATGATCTTGCGGCCGGTGAGTCCGGCGTCGCCCTGGGGGCCACCGATCTCGAAGCGGCCCGTCGGGTTGATCAGCATGGTCAGGCTCGAGGAATCGAGTTCGACGCGGGACAGCACCGGGCGGATCACGAGCTCTTCGACCTCGGCGCGAAGACGCTCCGTCGTGACGGAAGGGGCGTGCTGGGTGGACAGGACGACGGTCTCGACGGTGCGCGGGATGATGCCGTCGTAGCCGATCGTGACCTGGGTCTTGCCGTCGGGGCGGAGGTAGTCGAGTTCGCCGGACTTGCGGACTTCGGCGAGGCGTTCGGCGAGGCGGTGCGCGATCCAGATCGGGATCGGCATGAGCTCGGGGGTCTCCCGGGTGGCGTAGCCGAACATGATGCCCTGGTCGCCGGCGCCCTGGCGGTCGTAGTCTTCGGCGCTCGCCTGTTCGCGGTGCTCGAAGGCGTCGTCGACGCCCTGGGCGATGTCGGGAGACTGGCCGCCGATGGAGATCTCAACGCCGCAGGAGCGGCCGTCGAACCAGACGTCGGAGGAGTCGTAGCCGATGTCGGTGATGCACTTGCGCACGATCGACGGGATCTCGACGTACGCTTCCGTCGAGACTTCGCCGGCGACGTGGACGAGGCCGGTCGTGACCAGGGTCTCGACGGCGACGCGGCTGTTCGGGTCCTCGGTGAGGAGGGCGTCGAGGATGCTGTCGGAGATCTGGTCGCAGATCTTGTCCGGGTGACCTTCGGTGACGGATTCGGAAGTGAAGAGGCGAAGATCGCTCATCTGGCCTGTCTCTGTGTCGTTGGTAGAAAAGTATGGATGGAGGGGATCAGCCGAGTCCGGCGACCACAACGTCAAGGATGCGTCCGGCCACCGACATTTTTGTCCCCGCGGCCTCCGCCACTATAACTCCGGCAGAATCGAGGATCCGAACCTCGTTACGTTCCGCGGCGAACCCTTCGGTCCAGCCGACCCTGTTGAGAACAAGGTAGTCGCAGCCCTTGCGCGCGAGCTTCTCGCGGCCGAGGGAGAGGAGCCGGTCGGGGTCCGCCTCCGTCTCTGCCGCGAATCCGATCACGAGCTGACCGGTGGTCTTCGCCGCGGCGAGTCCCGCGAGGATGTCCGGGTTCCTGACGAGTTCGAGGGTGAGGGTGTCCCCCTCGTCGTCTTTCTTGATCTTGTCGCCGCGGACCGTGGCCGGGCGATAGTCCGCGACCGCTGCGGCCATGATGACGGCGTCCGCGCCCGCAGCCGCGTCGGTCACGGCGGACTGGAGTTCGAGTGCGGTGCCGACGAGGCGGGTCTCGATGCCCGCGGGCACCGGGATCTCGAGGTTCGCCGCGATGAGCACGACCGACGCTCCCCGCGCGGTGGCGGCTTCGGCGAGGCGGACGCCCTGCTTGCCACTCGATCGATTGCCGAGGAAGCGGACGGGGTCGAGGGGTTCCCTGGTGCCGCCGGCTGTGATGACGATGCGCCTGCCGGAGAGGTCTCTGGCCGGGGTTCCCGGGTGCAGGGCGGCGAGGGCCGCAGCGACGATGACGTCGGGTTCCTCCATCCGGCCGGCACCGGAATCCGATCCGGTCAGGCGTCCCACGCCGGGGCCGACGACGATGACGCCGCGGTTTCGGAGGGTCTGCACGTTGTGCACGGTCGCCGGGTTGTTCCACATCTCGGTGTGCATCGCCGGGGCGATCACGAGTGGCGCGGTGCTCGCGAGGATCGTGTTGCCGAGCAGGTCGTCGGCGAGGCCGGCCGCGAGCTTGGCGATCGTGTTCGCCGTCGCAGGGGCCACCACGATCAGGTCCGCCGACTGCCCGATCGCGACGTGGCGGACTTCGGCGACGCCCTCGTAGAGGTCGGTGTGCACCGGGTTCCGGGAGATCGCCTCGAGTGTCGGCCTGCCGACGAAGCGCAGCGCCGCTGGCGTCGCGACCACGTGGACGGAGTCTCCGAGCAGCACAAAAGCGCGCACGATGTTGACAGCTTTGTACGCGGCGATGCCGCCGGTGATTCCGACGACGATCGTGCGTCCTTGCGACATCCTGCGCGCTTCTGGTGTGCTTCTGGTCTGCTTCGTGTTACTCGACGATCGGTCGGGAAACGAGCTTGTCTTCGTTGATTTCGCGGAGGGCGACGGAGAGCGGCTTGTCGTCGACAGTCGAGTCGACGAGCGGTCCGACGTTGTCGAAGAGGCTGCCTTCGTGCAGGTCAGCGTAGTAGTCGTTGATCTGACGAGCACGCTTGGACGCGAAGATCACGAGCGCGTACTTGGAGTCGACCTTGGTGAGCAGGTCGTCGATGGGCGGGTCAATGATACCGGTGGGCTTGTTGGCCAAGGTGGCACTCCTTCAGAGCGTTTGCGGCGAGTAGACGGATAAGTCGGAGTGCGTTAAAGCAGCGAGGGTGCTTTACGCAGATTCATCAAGTCTACGACTTCCCGGGCCGCCACATTGACCTCCTGGTTGACTACACGGAAATCGAACTCGTCCTGGGCCGCCAGCTCGAGCTTCGCGGTCTCCAGGCGGCGTGCCTGTTCCGCGGGGCTTTCGGTGCCGCGGCCGATGAGGCGGCGCACCAGTTCATCCCAGCTCGGCGGAAGCAGGAAGACCATTCGCGCTTCGGACATGGCCGCGCGCACGGAGCGTGCGCCCTGAAGGTCGATTTCGAGGAGGACGCTGTGTCCGCTCGCGAGTGCCTGTTCCACGGGCTCGCGAGGGGTCCCGTAGCGGAAGGCATTGTGGACGACGGCCCACTCGAGCAGCTCCCCCGACGCGACCATGCGGTCGAATTCGGCGTCGGAGACGAAGAAGTAGCTCTTTCCTTCGACTTCGCCCGGCCGCGGGGCACGGGTCGTCGCCGACACGGAAAGATGCACATCGGGGTAGTTCTCGCGGATATAGCCGGCGACGGCACCCTTACCGACCGCCGTCGGCCCGGCGAGCACGACGAGGTGTGCGTCGGTGGATCCACGACGGGACACGGTCCGGTTCGCGAGGAATTCGCGCAGGCGGTCGCGCTGGTGCTTGCCGAGGCCGCCGAGCCGTTTGGACGGCGAGATCTCGAGCTGGGTCATGATCCGGCGCATCTTCGTGACACCGATGGCCGGGATGCTGACGAGGAACTCCGTCGCGCGCAGGCGTCCTTCGACGCCGTCCGGATGCTCGATGGCGGCAGAGAGCACGGCAAGCGGCGTGCGCTTCCCTGCTGCGATCTCGGCCTTGACCGCTGCGCGCGCTCGGCGCGCTGCCACGGCTGCGCGCGATGCGGCAACCCGATCGACGTCTGGTGGGGTAGGGCGATTCTCAGCCACGGGCCGCTCCTGCTTCAAGTACTCGGCGTGCGATCGCCTGTCCGATTCGTTCCGGGCCTGCTGACAACACGCTACGAGATTCACTCACTATTACGGAATGAGCGTACCCCCCAAAGAGGTTTCCCAGATCAGCGACATGCGCACCCTGGTGACCAAATCCGGGAGCGAGGATCGGGGTGGCTCCTCCGACGGGTGCAACCGAGAGGTCGAGGCCGAAATCGGCGAGGTCGAGTGTCGCACCGAGCACGACGCCGATCGAGCCGAGCCGACCCGTTCCCCCCGCCCTCGCGTTGCGTTCGGCGACGTCGTCGAAGACGGCACGGGCCACTGTGGCACCGGCGTGCGGGCCGTCGGGGACGCGGGCGCGCTGGATGGCGCTCGCCTCCGGATTCGAGGTTGCCGAGAGCACGAAGAGCCCCTTGCCCGCAGCGGCGGCCCGTTCGAAGACGGGCTCGAGCGAACCGACGCCCATGTACGCGTTGACGGTGATCGCATCCACTTCGAGCGGGGAACCGGGGGTGAGCCAGGCCTCACCGTACGCAGCGACGCTCGTTCCGAGATCGCCGCGCTTCACGTCCGCGATCACGAGCAGGCCTGCTGCGTGGGCATCCGCGAGCACGCGTTCGAAGGCGAGGTACCCCCGCGACCCGAAACGCTCGTAGAAGGCGAGCTGGGGCTTGATGAGGCCGACCCTGCCTGCGCACGCGGCGACGACGAGACGCCCGAAGGTCTCGGCGCCGTCAGCGGTGTCCGGCAGGTTCCAGTCCGACAACAGCCAGGCGTGGGGGTCGATACCCACGCAGAGCTGGCCCCACCGGCCGAACGCGGCCTCGACACGGTCGCCGAACGTGGAGTCGATCACAGGGCGGCTTCCCGCGTGAGTGCATATTCCTGGAGCGATGTCACCTCGAACCCGCCTCGAATCGCGTCGATGGATGCGACGGCAGCGCTGAGCTCCGCGATCGTCGTGAACAACGGCAGGTCCGCGGCGACGGCCGCCGCCCGGATCTCGTAGCCGTCGGCACGGGCGGTGCGACCGCCGGGGGTGTTGATGACGATCTGAACCTCTTCGCGGCGGATCAGCTCGACGATCGACGTGTCTTCCTCATCGTGCTTCTCGCTGAACTTCGTGACGACCCTCGCGCGGATTCCGTTGCGCTGCAACACCTCCGCGGTGCCCTCCGTGGCGGCGATCTCGTAGCCGAGCTGCTGCAGGCGCAGCATCGGCAGGATGATCGCACGCTTGTCGCGGTCGGAGACCGAGACGAACACGGTTCCGCTGAGCGGGATTCCACCGTAGGCGGCGAGCTGGCTCTTGGCGAAGGCGCGGGGGAAGTCACGGTCGATGCCCATCACCTCTCCGGTCGAGCGCATCTCCGGGCCGAGCACGGAATCGACGACGTGGCCTTCCGGGGTGCGGAACCGGTTGAAGGGAAGCACGGCCTCCTTCACGGCGACCGGCGATTCCATTGGGACGCGGGAGCCGTCGATGAGCGGCAGCTTTCCACTCGCCTTGAGTTCGGCGATGCTGGTTCCGACCATGATGAGCGCGGCGGCCTTGGCGAGGGTGATCCCGAGAGCCTTCGCGACGAAGGGCACCGTGCGGGAGGCCCGCGGGTTGGCCTCGAGCACGTAGAGCACGCCGGCCCCGATGGCGAACTGCACGTTGAGCAGGCCGCGCACGCCGATGCCCTGCGCGATCCCGAGGGTGGCCTCGCGGACCCGGTTGATCTCGGCACGGCCGAGGGTCACGGGTGGCAGGGTGCAGCTCGAGTCACCGGAGTGGATGCCGGCTTCCTCGATGTGCTCCATGACGCCGCCGATGTACAGCTCGGTGCCGTCGTAGATCGCGTCGACGTCGATCTCGATGGCGTCGTCCAGGAACCGGTCGACGAGCACGGGGTGCGACGGGCCGATGATGCCCTGGCCCTGCATCCGCTCGAAGTAGTCGGCGAGGGACAGGGAATCGTAGATGATCTCCATGCCGCGGCCGCCGAGCACGTAGCTCGGGCGGACGAGGACGGGGTAGCCGATCTCCTCAGCGACGACGACGGCACCGGTGAAGTCGGTGGCGACGCCGTTGCGGGGGGCGAGCAGGCCGGCCTCGTCGAGGATCTTCGAGAACAGGCCGCGCTCCTCCGCGAGGTCGATCGCGGTGGGCGAGGTGCCGAGGATCGGGATTCCCTCCGCCTCGAGCCCCTTCGCGAGCCCGAGGGCCGTCTGGCCGCCGAGTTGCACGACGACGCCGACGAGTTCGCCGCTCTGGCTCTCCGCGTGGATGACCTCGAGCACGTCCTCGAGGGTGAGCGGCTCGAAGTAGAGCCGGTCGCTCGTGTCGTAGTCCGTCGAGACGGTCTCGGGGTTGCAGTTGATCATGATGGTCTCGTAGCCGGCCTCGGAGAGGGCGAACGAAGCGTGCACGCACGAGTAGTCGAACTCGACGCCCTGGCCGATGCGGTTCGGGCCTGAACCGAGGATGACGACCTTGCGGCGGTCGCTGGGGACGACCTCCGTCTCCTCGTCGTAGCTCGAGTAGTGGTACGGGGTCAGGGCCGGGAACTCCCCCGCGCAGGTGTCGACGGTCTTGTAGACCGGGCGCACGCCGAGGATGTGTCGGACCTTGCGGACATCTGCTTCGCCGAAGCCGCGGAGCTCGCCGATCTGGGCGTCGGAGAAACCGTGGTCCTTCGCGGTACGGAGGATGTCCATGTCGAGCCGTTCGGCGGCGGCGACGTCTGCGGCGATCTCGTTGATCAGGACGATCTGGTCGATGAACCACGGGTCGATCTTGGTGGCTTCGAAGACCTGGTCGATCGTGGCGCCCTTGCGGAGGGCCTGCTGAACGGTGACGATGCGGCCGTCCGTCGGGATCGAGGCAACCTCGAGGAGTTCCTCGAGCGTGCGGGTCTCCTCACCCCAGTGGAAGGACGATCCGCGCTTCTCGAGCGAACGCAAGGCCTTCTGCAGGGCGGATGCGTAGGTGCGGCCGATCGCCATGGCCTCGCCGACGGACTTCATGGTCGTGGTGAGGCGCGGGTCTGCGGCGGGGAACTTCTCGAACGCGAAGCGCGGGACCTTGACCACGACGTAGTCGAGGGTCGGTTCGAAGCTCGCCGGGGTGACCTGGGTGATGTCGTTCGGGATCTCGTCCAGGCGGTAACCGAGGGCGAGCTTCGCCGCGATCTTCGCGATCGGGAAGCCGGTGGCCTTGCTCGCGAGGGCGGACGAACGCGACACGCGCGGGTTCATCTCGATCACGATGATGCGCCCGTCGGCCGGGTCGATCGCGAACTGGATGTTGCAGCCGCCGGTGTCGACGCCGACGGCGCGGATGATGTCGATGCCGATGTCGCGGAGCTTCTGGTACTCGCGGTCCGTGAGGGTGAGCGCGGGGGCAACGGTGATCGAGTCACCGGTGTGCACGCCGACCGGGTCGACGTTCTCGATCGAACAGACGACGACCGTGTTGTCGGCCGTGTCGCGCATCATCTCGAGTTCGTATTCCTTCCAGCCGAGGATGGATTCCTCGAGGAGGACCTCGGTGGTCGGGCTCTGGTGCAGGCCGTCGCCGACGATGCGGCGCAGTTCCTCTTCGGTGTACGCGAATCCGGAGCCGAGGCCGCCCATCGTGAAGGAGGGGCGCACCACGAGCGGATAGCCGAGGTCTTCGGCGAAGCCGATGGCCTCATCGACGGTGTGCGCGATGTGCGAGCGGGCGACGTCTGCGCCGGCGTCGAGCACGAGCTGCTTGAAGATCTGGCGGTCTTCGCCCTTCTGGATGGCCTCGAAGGACGCTCCGATCAGTTCGACGTCGTACTTCTCGAGGATGCCGCGCTCGTGCAACTGGATGGCCGCGTTGAGCGCGGTCTGGCCGCCGAGGGTCGGCAGGATGGCGTCGGGGCGTTCCTTCGCGATGATCGTCTCGAGGATCTCCGGAGTGATCGGCTCGATGTAGGTCGCATCCGCGAAGTCGGGGTCCGTCATGATCGTGGCCGGGTTCGAATTGACCAGGATGACCCTGACGCCCTCTGCGCGCAGCACGCGGCAGGCCTGGGTTCCTGAGTAGTCGAATTCGCAGGCCTGGCCGATGACGATCGGCCCGCTTCCGATGACCAGGACGCTGTTGATATCGTCGCGCTTGGGCATTACTTGGCGTCTCCTGCTCCGGTGGCCGCCGTGTGGGCGGTCACCATGTCCCTGAACCGATCAAAGAGGTAGTTGGCGTCGTGCGGGCCTGCCGCAGACTCGGGGTGGTACTGCACGGAGAACGCGGGGATGTCGAGGCAGCGGATGCCCTCGACGACCTGGTCGTTCAGGCTGTAGTGGCTGACCTCGACGCGGCCGAAGCCGGTGCGGGAGTCGCTGACGCCTTCGATCGGCATGTCCACGGCGAAGCCGTGGTTCTGCGACGTGATCTCGACGCGGCCGGTGGTCTTGTCGAGCACGGGCTGGTTGATGCCGCGGTGGCCGAAGGGGAGCTTGTAGGTGCGGAAGCCGAGCGCCCTGCCGAGGAGCTGGTTGCCGAAGCAGATGCCGAAGTACGGCACGCCGGCGCGGAGGACCTCCTGCAGCAGGGTGACGTGCGCATCGGACGCCGCAGGATCACCGGGTCCGTTGGAGAAGAAAAGCGCGGTCGGATTGAGCGAGAGCACGTGCTCCGCCGTGACCGACTGGGGCAGCACGAGCACTTCGAAGCCGCGTTCGGCGAGGTAGTTCAGCGTCGACGTCTTGACGCCGAGGTCGAGCACCGCGACGGAGCCGATCCGTTCGCCCTTCGCCGGAATCTGGAACGGTTCGACCGTCGACACCTGGTCTGACAGGTTGCGGCCGCGCATGGGGGCGCCGCCGCGGACGAGTTCGAGCTGCTCGCCTGCCGACAGGTCGAAGGCGGGCCCGGAGAAGATGCCGCTCTTCATGGCGCCGGCCGAGCGGATGTGCCGGGTGATCGCCCGGGTGTCGATGCCGCTGATCCCGACGACCTCGTTGTTCGTGAGGTCCTCGTCGAGGGTGCGCGTCGAGCGGAAGTTCGAGGCGATCCTGGCCGGTTCGCGCACGATGAACCCGGCAACCCAGATCCGGGAGGATTCCATGTCCTCGTCGTTGGCCCCGGTGTTGCCGATGTGCGGGGCGGTCATCAGGACGATCTGGCCGGCGTACGACGGGTCGGTCAGGGTCTCCTGGTAGCCGGTCATTCCGGTCGCAAAGACGATCTCGCCGAGGGTCTGTCCTCGGCTGCCGTATGCGTGGCCGACGAAGCGCCTGCCGTCCTCCAGGACGAGCACGGCGGGAGCCGTGGTCGGCGTGGTGGGTGTCTCCGGTGTCGTCGGTGTCGTCTCGTCGGGTGCCGCCTGGGCCTGGGCCTCGGTGTCGCTCACGCTACGCCTCGCTTTCGTCGTGCGCGTCCGGGTGCAGGGCACCCGCCGCTTCGGTTCGGATCGACGCGCTCACGCGGGCGCGGTCGGTGGGGTCAAGGATGCGGAAGTAGCTGTCGACGACCTGGCCTGCGGCATCCGCTTGCGGCTGGAGGCGCCAGCGGAGCAGGAGCAGACCGCCGGTCTCGACGGCGCGGTCGATGGTCCAGGTGGCGTCCTCGAGTCCGGTGACGGCCGCCATCGGGATGAAGACCGGGTTCTCGCCGACGAGATCGAGCAGAACGCCGGTCCCGGTCACGGTGACCAGGGCGCGGGCCCGAAAGCCGAGGCCGCGGATGTTCAGGCGTTCGAGCTGTCGGCCTTCCCGTGTGGTCGCGACGTAGAACGCTTCGGCCGTTGCGAGCACGGCATCGGCCGATTCCGGTCCTGGGAGCGGGTAGCCCGCGGCCAGCGCGGCATCGCGGCGGGTGCGTGCACGCCAGCTTCGGAGCATGAGCGCGAGCACGGCGACGAGGACCAGACCGATCAGAATGGCGGGGATGGTGCTATCCATGCTGGGGTTCCTCTCGTCCGCCGAGTTCAGCGGGGGCCCTGAGGACCCCGTCGAGCACGGTCGCCGTGCCGCGGTGGAAGACGGCGACGACCCGACCGGGCAGGGTCATCGCGAGGTATGGCGAGTTGGTGCTCTTGCCGGCGAGGTCGTCCCTGCCGAACTCCCGGCTCGCTGCCGGGTCGTAGAGGGTGACGTTGGCGGGGGCGCCGACCTCGAGCGGCCTGCCCTGGCTCGCGAGGCGCCCGATCCGTGCCGGGGTGGCCGAGAGCACCCGGGACACGTCCCGCCAGTCGAGAAGTCCGGTGTCGACGACGGATGCCTGCACGACCGAGAGCGCGGATTCGAGTCCGACCATCCCGTTGGCGGCCGCATCCCATTCACAGTCCTTGGACTCGACGGGGTGCGGGGCGTGATCGGTTGCGACGATGTCGATCGTGCCGTCGGCGAGGCCGGCGCGGAGGGCGTCGACGTCTTCGCGGCGGCGCAGCGGCGGATTGACCTTGTAGCGGGCGTCGTAGCCGCGGACCAGGTCCTCTGTGAGGAGCAGGTGGTGCGGGGTGGCCTCCGCGGTCACGTTGATGCCGCGCGCCTTGGCCCAGCGGATCACGTCGACGGCGCCTGCTGTCGAGACGTGGCAGACGTGCAGGCGGCTCCCGACGTGCTCGGCGAGCAGCACGTCGCGCGCGATGATGGATTCCTCGGCGACGGCAGGCCAGCCGGCGAGGCCGAGTTCGCTCGAGAGTGCGCCCTCGTTCATCTGGGCCTTCTCGGTGAGGCGCGGTTCCTGGGAGTGCTGGGCGATGACGCCGTCGAAGGCCTTGACGTATTCGAGGGCGCGACGCATCAGCAGCGGGTCGGAGACGCAGAAGCCGTCGTCGGAGAAGACCCGGACCCGGGCGCGGCTGGTCGCCATGGCGCCGAGCTCGGCGAGCCGCTCCCCCGCGAGCCCGAGGGTGACGGCGCCGATCGGCTGGACCGTGACGTACCCGGCCCGTTCACCGAGGGCGAGCACCTGTTCGACGACGCCGGCGGTGTCCTGCACCGGCGAGGTGTTGGCCATTGCGAAGACGCTCGTGAAGCCGCCGATCGCGGCGGCCTGGCTGCCGGTGAGGATCGTCTCGCTCTGCTCGTAGCCGGGTTCGCGCAAGTGGGTGTGCAGGTCGACGAGTCCGGGAAGGGCGACGAGGCCGTCGGCGTCGATCACCGTCGCGCCGGCGTGTGAGAGCGCGGTGCCGATTTCCTGGATGCGACCGCCGAAGAGCAACAGGTCGGTGCGGGTGCCGTCGGCGAGGCTCGCGTTTCGGATCAGATAGCGGGTG
Source organism: Cryobacterium sp. RTC2.1 (assembly GCF_035018685.1). Taxonomy (NCBI): domain Bacteria; kingdom Bacillati; phylum Actinomycetota; class Actinomycetes; order Micrococcales; family Microbacteriaceae; genus Cryobacterium; species Cryobacterium sp. RTC2.1. Next base: position 36,485 of record NZ_JASJXJ010000007.1, on the reverse strand, counting down.
GCCGTGTTGTTCATTTAGCTTTCCTCCCGGTCGCCCGACATGAGCAGGTACAGTGCCGCCATACGTATCGAAACACCGTTCGCGACCTGCTCGAGCACGGTCGATGCGGCCGAATCTGCAGCGGCTGAGGAAATCTCCAGGCCGCGGTTCATCGGGCCGGGGTGCATGACAATGCTAGTCGGCGCGAGCCGGGCGAAGCGCTCATCGTCGAGTCCCCAGCGCCGCGAGTACTCGCGGCTGTTGGGGAAGAAGGCCGCATTCATGCGTTCCTGCTGGATCCTGAGCATCATGATCACGTCGGGCCCTGCGTCGATCGCGTCGTCGAGATCGAAGCTCACCGCCGCCGGCCAGCCGGTCATGTCCATCGGGAACAGGGTGGGTGGCGCGACCATCGTGACGTCGGCTCCGAGCGTCGTCAGCAGCCACAGGTTGGAGCGCGCGACCCGCGAGTGCAGCACGTCGCCGACGATGGTCACCGTGACGCCGTCGAGGCCTTTGCCGCGCGACGCGGTTTTGTGCAGGCGACGGCGGATGGTGAACGCGTCGAGGAGCGCCTGGGTCGGGTGTTCGTGGGTGCCGTCCCCGGCGTTGATGATGCCGGCGTCGATCCAGCCGCTCGTCGCGAGTACCTGGGGGGCACCGGATGCCGGATGCCGGATCACGACGCCGTCTGCGCCGATCGCGGCGAGCGTCTGGGCGGTGTCTTTGAGGCTTTCGCCCTTCGAGACGCTCGAGCCCTTGGCGCTGAAGTTGATCACGTCAGCGCTCAGGCGCTTCGCGGCGGCTTCGAAGGAGATCCGGGTGCGGGTGCTGTCTTCGAAGAAGAGGTTCACCACGGTCTTGCCGCGGAGTGTCGGGAGCTTGCGCACCTCGCGCGTGGAGACATCCGCCATGTCTTCTGCGATGTCGAGGAGCGTGATGGCGTCGTCGCGACTGAGGTCCTTGGTGGAGAGCAGATGCTTCATTCTGCGCTCCCCCCGTCGATGCTCACGAATTCGTCGCCGTCGACCTCGAGGAGGTGCACGTTGATGCGTTCCTCCGTCGAGCTCGGGAGGTTCTTCCCGACGAAGTCCGCGCGGATCGGCAGCGCCCGGTGGCCGCGGTCGACGAGGACTGCGAGGCGCACGATCGCGGGACGGCCGTGGTCGCCGAGAGCGTCAAGGGCCGCGCGGATGGTGCGGCCGGAGTAGAGCACGTCGTCGACGAGCACCACAGTCGCGCCGTCGATGCTCGCGGGTACGAGGGTGCGGGACGGTGTGCGGGTGCGGGTGTGGGCGAGGTCGTCGCGGTACATCGTCACGTCGAGGGAACCCGAACTCACGGGTGCCGCGGCGGGTTCGATCCGCTCGATGATGTCGGCGATCCGCCGGGCGAGTGCAACGCCCCTGGTCGGGATGCCGAGGATGACGAGATTGTCCGGTCCCCGGTTGGACTCCAGGATCTCGTGGGAGATCCGAGTCAAAGCCCGGGTTATTTCAGCCTGGTTGAGCACAATGCGTGACAAAACGAAGGCCTCCTTCCCCGCCTCACCGGACGGTTGTTAAAGGATGGCTGTTACCGCTGTTCAGCCTAGCAGCAGCCCCGGTCATGCGCGGTTGGGTGGTCAGGTGAGGATCTGGTGGGCGCGGTGCCGGTTCGGTGGCCGCCAGAGCCGTTGCGGGTCGATGAGTCCGGGGGCCCGCACCTGGGGTGAGCCCTTGACCATCCGGATCTCCCACCCGGAGGTGTCGATGGTGTGGTGATGGAACCAGCACAGTAGGACACCGTTGTCCACGTTGGTCGGTCCGTCCTGCGCCCAGGGCTTCACGTGGTGCACTTCGGCCCAGTGCGCCGGGGCTTTGCACCCGGGGATGATGCAGCCGCCGTCCCGGGCGGTAATCGCCCGGCGCTGCGCCCGGTTGAAATAGCGCCGCTCCGGACCGAGCTTGAGGACTTCGTTGTTCGCCCCGAAGAGGACCCCTTGGAAGCCGCCGTCACAGATGCGCCGGTGCACCGTCTTGAGCGATACCGGGGCCTCGACCCCGTCGATCCATCCCACCCCGACCCCGGAGGCGAGGTCGGCCGCGTTCACGTGCACCATCACCGTCGGGGCGGATCCGCCCATGCTGGGCGTGTCCTCGTCGCGGGCGGCGTGTTCGAACAACGCCCGGAGGATGTCGGCGCGTTTCTCCCCGCCCGTGCGGGTATCCGCCCGGCGCTCCCGCAGCTCTGCCTCGATCACGTCCAGATCCGGGCCCGTGTCGGCGTCGGTACCCGCGGTCTCGGCGCCGGGGATCATCTGCCCCGAGTCCATGAGGGCCTGTTCCTCGGCGGTGGGGAACGCCGGGCGGGCGTGGAAGCTGAGGAAGGCGTCGAAGAGGGTGTTCATCACCCCGAACAGTTCCGGCGTCACCCCGCCCTTGACGGGGTAGAGCCCGTTCTTGAGTTGTCCGAAGCCGATGTTGGACTTCGCCTCGAACAGGTCCTCGGTTGGGAGGACCCCGTCGGGGTCCAGGGCCGCCTGCCACTGCGCGACCATGCCCCGGATCAAGTCCGTCGTCACCGCGACACCCGCCCCGGCCAGGTTCTCCGTCTCCGGGGTGATCAGCCCCGCCGCAGAGGCGACCAGGGCCCGCTCCGCCGTCAACAGGTCATCCGGCGCCACCCGGTGACTGATCACCTGCAACCCGGCCACGATCAACTCCGCCGTCTCCACCCCGATCTCCCCCGCTGCCAGGGCGGCCCCAACGGTCGGGAACAAGGGCGGCAACCAGCTGCTCCCGCCGCACGGCCGCGGCAACACCGCGTCGCCGAGCTTCGTGCGCCGCTTCACCTCCCGGGCCGACACCCGCGTCACCCGGGTGAGGACATCCCACGGGCCCGTGCAGCCCATCCGCCAGGCCAGACCCTCCCGGCCGAGGACCCGGGCCCTCCGGTCCACATCCGTCGCCGTGCTCACCCGGGCCGCATCCACCGTCCGCCCGATCGCCTCCACGGTACTCAGCGCCGAGACAGCTTCTGTATCGCTGAGCAGCCCGACCGGGATCGCCGCCAGGGCATCGGCGAGAACCGCCTGCGCCTCCACGAGCCGGGCGACAGCATCCGCATGCACCGACGACACCGAGCCGACCAGACCCTCCGCGCCCTCGAGACCTTCGGCGACCGCAACCGGATGGGCCGACTCGGTGGATACGCGGCCCACCGTGATGGGCTGATCGCCCGCGGCCACTGAATCGTGGGCCTGCGGGGTGTGTGACTGGGGATCTGAAGCTCCTGCCATACCCCGATTCTACCCCGAATAGAACACGAATGCGAGACTTACTCACATAATTTTGTGCTTCTTATTTCGAGTTTCATACCTGAAGACGGTTGATTCACCTGCCCGTGGTTCCACTCAGGCGACCCCCACGCGGCCCCAGGCGGCCGCGTGGTCCTGACCAGAGATTCGTGGGGCATCCATGAAGACCCGGCTCACCGGCGAAAGCACGGGCCGGTCACCCGAAAGCACGCGGCACCCTCGCTCTCGTGAACGGAGGGTGACGCGTGCGGCAGTGGAGCGGTGGGGCTAGCCGATGCCGAGGATGTCGATGACGAAGACGAGGGTGGAGCCGGCCGGGATGGTTCCCTGCGCTGCGTCTCCGTAGCCCTTCGCGGGCGGGACAACGGTGAGGATCTGCGAGCCCACGGTCTGTCCGATGATCGCGGTCGCGAAGCCAGGGACGACGCCGCCCTGGGTCTTCGAGCCGTCGACGGCGAGGAGCTGTGCCGGCGCGCCCTTCGTCCAGCTGGAGTCGAAGACCTTCTTCTCCGCCCAGAGGACGCCGGTGTAGTGCACGGTGACCGTGTCGCCCTCCTTGACGGTGTCGCCGGTGCCCTTCTTCAGGACGGCGACCTGAAGGTCGGCCGGCGGCGTGCCGCCCGGGATCGTGATCCCGGGGGTGCCGTTGGCGTCGAGCACGACGGCGGGAAGGCCGTTGATCGGAGTCTGGTCGGCACCGTTCGCCCGGAGCAGGTAGGTCTTCACAACGTCGATCACGAAGACCAGGGAGTCCGTCGCGGCGATCCCGAGGGTGGAGTTGCCGCCCTGGGGTCCGAACGCGTCGTCCGGGGAGACGACGACGGCGATGCGCGAGCCGGCCTGCGCGCAGGCGAGCCCGTCGGTGATGCCCTTGATGGTCTGGTCGTTGAGGGTGAGCACGTTCGCGCTCGTGCTGTCGTACTTGCTGACCTGGATCGGTGAGCCCGTCGTCCCGTTGTAGACGTTCAGTTCGATCTTCGCCTGCTGGCCGGTGACAAGCCTGTCGCCGGAGCCGGGGACGATGACCCTGCCCTGGGTCGTCCCCGTCATGAGCGGGGTCGGGAAGTCGACCTTCGGAACGGCGCCGAGGTTGTCGCTGACCGTGACGAGCTTCGAGGCGGCGCCATCGCTGATCGGTGCGACGCAGCTCGACGCGGCATCCGCACTGCTGCTGCACCCGGTGAGGGCGGCAAGCAGCAGGCCGGCAGTCGCAATGAGGGCAGAAGCTCTACGCACAGGATCTCATTTCAGTGTGGGACGTTCAGCGTGCGGCGCCCTCTGGCGCCCACAGTCGGGAGGCCGAACACGGCCGGAGCCTATCCTAACCGGCGTCGGCTGCGGTGTCGGTCGCGGCGTCGGCTGCAGTGTCGGCTGCAGTGTCGGCCGTGGTGTCGGCCGTGGTGTCGGCCGTGGTCTCGGCGGTGGTCTCGGCGGTTCCGTGCAGGTCGAGGGGCGCAGCGACGATGGCCGGGCCCCGACCGTCGAGGCCTCTGGCCTTGGAGGTGGCTGCGCCGGCCTCCGCGATCCGGACCCGCTTGCGCATGACCTTTCCGCTCACACTGCGTTCGCCGAGTGCGCCAGGGGTCCAAGCCTCGACATCCGCATCCGAGAAGTCGGTCTTGGAGGGCCGGCGCTTGAGCTCGGGCAGGATCGTGTCGGGGGCGAGACGCCGTGCCGTGATCAGGAACCCGGTGTGCCCGATCATGCGGTGGTCCGGGCGGACCGCGAGACCCTCGACGTGCCAGCCGCGCACCATGGTCTCGTTCGAATCCGGGTTCGTGTAGAACCCGGTTCCACGGATGGCCTCGGCCACCCGGGAGAGCTGGGTCACGGTCGCGACGTAGCAGAGGAGCACGCCGCCGGGCTTGAGGGCGGCGGAGACGGCCTCGAGGCATTCCCAGGGGGCGAGCATGTCGAGCACGACCCGGTCGGCGGTCTGGTCGGGGACCGCGGACGGCAGTGCGTCTGCAAGGTCCCCGAGGGTGATCGTCCAGTTCGTCGGGTCGGCGCCGAGGAAGGTCGCTACGTTGTCCCTCGCGACATCGGCGAACTCCGCCCGGCGTTCGAAGGAGGCGAGGTGCCCGGCCGGCCCGATCGCGCGGAGCAGCCACAGCGACAGCGCACCAGAGCCCACCCCGGCCTCGACGACCGTCGCACCGGGGAAGATGTCCGCCTGGGCGAGGATCTGGGCCGCATCCTTGGGGTAGATGATCGCGGCTCCCCGCGGCATCGACATCACGAAGTCGTTGAGCAGCGGGCGCAGCGCGAGGTGCTCGACCCCGACGTTGTTCACGACGACGGATGCATCGGGCAGGCCGATGATGTCGTCGTGCGCGAGGATTCCCCTGTGGGTGTGGAAGACCTTGCCCGGCTCGAGCGTGATGGTGTTGAGCTTGTTCTTGGGGCCGGTGAGCTGCACGCGATCGCCGACCCGGAAGGGCCCGCTGCTCTGGATGACCTGGGTGTATTCGCCGTTCGGGGTGATGCCGTTGCCGGCGCTCATGGTGCCGGTTTCGCTCATGTTGTCGGTGTCGCTCATGCGTGGATGTCGTCCTCGGTCGGATGCGAGCCGGAACCGGGCCGCGCGGGTACCTCGGCGACGGCAGCGCGCCGCTCGGCAAAGACAGTGTGGACGCCGGCCAGCGTGCGTCCGTGCAGGGTCGGCCACAGTTCGTACCGGGCGCTCGCTTCGATCTCGACCATGTGCGGGACCGCGATGACAACGGCGCCGGAGGCGACGGCCGCCGCAATGCCGGGCAGGGAGTCCTCGACGGCAACACAGTCGGCGGGGGTGACACCCAGCAACCGGGCGGCCGAGAGATAGGCCTCAGGGTGCGGTTTGCTCTGGAGGACCATGTCACCGGCGACGATCGCATCGAATGCGGCGAATCCGACCTGGTCGGACACCTGCTGCGCCATCCGGTGTTCCGACATGGTCACGAGGGCCATCGGGATGCCCGCGGCCTTGACCTCCGTCATCAGCTCGAGGGCGCCGGGGCGCCAGGGTGCACCGAACTCACTGAGGAGGCCCTGGACCCGCGTGGTCAGACGGTCGACGATCACTTCGGCGTCGAGGCGGACACCGCGATCCTGCAGGATGGCCGCGGAGCCCAGCAGGCCGCTTCCGACCAGAAGCATGCAATCACTGTGCGTCCAGACACCGCCGAAGCTCTCGACGAGCTCGGTTTCGGCACGCATCCAGTACGGTTCCGAGTCGACGATCGTGCCGTCCATATCCCACAGCACGGCCGCGGGCAGGGGCGAAAGAGGACGGAACGGGTTCACAGGGTCCAAGTGTAAGGGGCACCGCTTATCCTTGACTGACGGTGCTTTTCCGGGCGCCCCGGCAGATCGAGGTTTCACGCAGTGACAGATGGCAATGGATTCCTGGGCGGACGCCTCCTTGTGGTGGCGTTTGCAGGCTGGAACGACGCGGGTGAGGCCGCGACCGGTGCCGTTGGCATCCTCAGGGACCTCCTCGACGTGTCCTCCCTCTTCGAGGTGGACCCCGAGGTCTACTTCGACTACCAGTTCAACCGGCCGACGATCTCCACGGATGACGAGGGTCACCGCCAGCTCGAATGGCCCGGCGCGACCCTGTTCGGTCCTGCAGAGCCTGGCGTCGTCGGGGAGCCCCTCGCCGACGACGCACAGCTGCGCGTGAGCGGCAGCAATGCGGGCAACATCTACCTCCTGCTCGGCACAGAGCCGAGCCGCAGCTGGAAGGGATTCACCGCAGAGGTGCTCGACGCGGCCCTCGCTGCGGACATCGGCGGAATCGTCTTCCTCGGCGCCATGCTCGCGGACGTTCCGCACACGCGCCCCATCTCCATTTTTGTCTCGAGCGAGAACCCCGAGGTGCGCAGCGAGCTGCAGATCGAGCGCAGCAGCTACGAGGGTCCCGTCGGGATCCTGAGCGTGCTCTCGCACGCGGCAGAGCTCGTCGGCATCCCGACCCTCTCGATCTGGGCGTCCGTCCCCCACTACGTGCACAACGCGCCGTCGCCGAAGGCGATGCTCGCCCTGATCGACAAGCTCGAGGAGATCATCGACGTGGTCATCCCACGCGGCGACCTCGTCACCGAGGCCGAGGAATGGCAGACCGGCATCGACACCCTCGCGGCAGACGACGAGGAGATGGCGGCGTACATCAACCAGCTCGAGCAGGCCAGGGACACAGTCGACTCGCCGGAGGCGAGCGGCGAGGCGATCGCCCAGGAATTTGAGAAGTACCTCCGTAAGCGCGGCGACGGTCGCGACGGCCAGTCCGGGCGCGCGGACGGGCGTCCGGGTCCTGACGTGCCGCGTCAGCCGTAGCCCTCGGCCGACCTAGAGGGTGATGCCCAGCAGGGCGTCGATGGCCAGGGCCACCAGTTCCGGCGCAGCCGTGCCCGCTTCTGCGGCGGCGTCCAGGATCCGCAGCGCGGCCGGGGTGTCGAGGTCGTTGACGAGCGCTGCGCGCAGCGCGACGATGACCTCGTCCGCGTTCGCGACGGCATCCGTGTTGACGTCGTCGACCAGGTCTTCGTCCACCCTGCCATCGGCGGCGGCGGCCGTCGCGTCTCCGGTGGCACGACCGAAGGCCCTCGTCCAGGCCTCGAGGCGCGCCTCGGCGGCGGAGAGCGAGTCGGTGGTCCATTCCCAGTCGCTGCGATAGTGCTGCGCGAGCAGGGCCAGGCGGATGGCCCGGGGGTCGGTGCCCCCGGCGCGTAGCGCCGAAACGAGCACGAGGTTGCCGAGCGACTTGCTCATCTTCTCGCCCTGGTATGCGACCATGCCGGTGTGGCTGTACACGCCGGCGAGCGGATGCCCCGAGAGGGCGGCCGCATGGCCGGCGCTCATGTCGTGGTGCGGGAAGATCAGGTCCGAGCCGCCGCCCTGAACGGTGAAGTCTGTGCCGAGTTCGGTGAGGGCGATCACGGAACATTCGATGTGCCAGCCGGGACGGCCGGCGCCGACGCGCGAGTCCCAGGCCGGTTCGCCCACCCGGGCGGCACGCCAGAGCAGCGGGTCGAGGGCGTCGCGCTTTCCTTCGCGGTCGGGGTCGCCGCCACGCTGGGCGAACAGGGTCAGCATCTGCTCGCGGTCGAGGTTGCTCTCGTCGCCGAGCTGCCAGGGCGCCACCCGCTCTGCGGCGGCGATATCGAAGTAGATGTCTGAGCCCGCGGCCTCCGCCGGACCTGCGGTGTCCGAGAGCTCGGCGGCATCGACGGCAACGGCGTATGCGAGACCGTCGTCCCAGAGCTGGGCGACCGCGTCGGCAACCTCTTCGATGACCTCGGTCACGGCGACGTAGTTGTCCGGAGGGATGATGCCGAGGGCTTCCATGTCCGTGCGGAACAGGTCGACCTGGGACGCAGCGAGGTCGCGCCAGTCGACGCCGGTGGCCGTCGCCCGCTCCAGGAGCGGGTCGTCGACATCCGTCACGTTCTGTGCGTAGTGCACGCGGTAGCCGGCATCGAGCCACACCCGCTGGAGGGTGTCGAAGGCGAGGTAGGTGTTCGCGTGGCCGATATGCGTCGCGTCATACGGCGTGATCCCGCAGACGTAGAGCCGGGCGACGTCGACCGGTTCCGCGAGCACGAGTGCTTCCGTCGCCGTGTCGTACAGGTGCGGTGCTTCGGAGTTTCCGGGGAGGACGGGGATGTCGGGGTGTCGCCAGGCGCGCATTCCAGGGCCCCTAAGCCGCGATGGTGTTGGTCGCGAGCAGGGCCATCAGAGCGAAGCCGAGCACGATGCGGTAGATGACGAAGGGCAGGAAGCTGCGCTTGGAGATGTAGTTCATGAAGAATCCGATGACGAACAAGGCGACGACGAAGGCGACGACGGTCGCGACCGCGGTCTCGGCCGGGCCGAAGATCTCCGGGGTGCAGTTGGTGGCGCCCTCGAGGCAGGGGTGCGCGATGGCCTTGTACATCTCGTAGAAGCCGCTGCCGAGCACAGCCGGGATGGCGAGGAGGAATGCGTAACGGGCGGCGGCGCGGCGCTCGTAGCCCATGAACAGGCCGGCCGTGATCGTTCCGCCGGAACGGGAGACGCCAGGGATCAGCGCGAGCGCCTGGGCGAAGCCGTAGATGACGCCGTGCGTGACCGTGATGTCCTTCAGGCGGCGCCGGTGGGCCCCGACCGCATCGGCGACACCGAGCAGCACGCCGAAGACGATGAGCACGGTCGCCGTGATCCACAGGTTGCGGAGGGTGGACTCGATCTGGTTCTGGAAGACCAGGCCGAGCACGATGATCGGGAGCGATCCGAAGATGATGAGCCAGCCCATCCGCGCGTCGGGATCACTGCGCGGGATCTTGCCGAACAGGGACTTGACCCAGTGCGTCACGATGCGCGAGATGTCCCGCCAGAAGAACAGCACGACGGCCGCCTCCGTGCCGATCTGGATGATCGCGGTGAACCGGGCGCCCGGGTCCCCGCCCATGCCGAGGAGTTCGCCGACGATGCGGATGTGGGCGCTGGACGAAACCGGGAGGAACTCGGTCAGACCCTGCACGAGTCCCAGGATGATGGCGTTGAGGAAGTTCACCGGAGCTCGCTTTGCTAGTAGGTCGACAACAGGTCGGTAAGGACCCGCCTGCCAAAGACTAGCGCGTCGAGCGGAACCCGCTCGTCGACCCCGTGGAACATTCCGGGGAAGTCCAGCTCAGCCGGAAGGCGCAGCGGGGCGAACCCGTACCCGCGGATTCCAAGCTTGGACAGGGCTTTGTTGTCGGTGCCCGCTGACAGGAGATAGGGAAGCACGGGGGCGCCCGGGTCGTGCCGGTGCAGGCTGCCGACCACGGCGTCGACGAGCGGGCCGCCGAAGTCGGTCTCTAGGCCGATGTCGCGGTGCATCACGACGATCTCGATGTCCGGGCCGACGAGGCTCGCAACTTCGGCGAGCACCGCGTCCTCCTCGCCGGGCAGAGTGCGGATGTCGATGAGCGCCTCGGCGAGGTCGGGGATCACGTTGTGCTTGTACCCGGCCTTGAGCAGCGTCGGGTTGGTCGTGGTGCGGAGGCTGGCCTGGATGAACCCGGACGCTGTTCCCGTCGCGAGCGCGAGTTCGTCCGGGCCGACGCGCTGCGGATCGACGTCGAGGATCCGGGCGATCTCGGCGAGCAGCTGGGTCGTGGTGTCGGTCAGCCGGATCGGCCACTCCCGGCGGCCGATCGCCGCGACGGCCGTTGCGAGCTTGGTGACGGCGTTGTTCCGGATGAGCCTCGAGCCGTGGGCGGCGTCGCCGCGGGCGACGAGCTTGATCCAGATCAGGGCCTTCTCCCCCGTCTGCAGCAGGTAGGCGCGCTGGCCGCCGAGCGTGATCGAGTACCCGCCGACCTCGCTGATCGCCTCGGTGGCGCCTGCGAAGAGCTCCGGGCGGGTGTCGACGAGGTAGTGCGAGCCGAGCACTCCCCCGGCCTCTTCGTCGGCGAAGAACGCCACGATGAGGTCACGGGCCGGTGCCTCGCCCGCGCCGAGGATGTCGCCCAGTGCCGCGAGGATCATCGCATCCATGTTCTTCATGTCGACGGCACCCCGGCCCCAGAGCAGGCCGTCCTTGATGACACCGGCGAAAGGGTCGACCGACCAGGTCTCCGGGTCGGCGGGGACGACGTCGAGGTGGCCGTGCACGACCAGGGCGCCCGCGTCGCGGTTCCGGCCGGGCACGCGCACGACGACACTCGTGCGCCCCGGCTCCGAGTCGAAGAGCTCCGGCGCGAGGCCGAGGCCCCTGAGGTGCTCGGCGACGTACTCCGCGGCATCCGTTTCACCGTTGGAACGGCCCTCGCCGTAGTTCGTGGTGTCGAACCGGATCAGGTCGCGGGCGAGTTCCGCGGTCAGATCGAGGGGTGTTGCCGGATCGGTGTCGTCTGCCCAGGAAGCCATGACTTCACGCTATCGGTTGTCGCTGCGGGGAGCTGTCCCGGGGGTTCACGGACTGTCATGTGCGGGTGTGCGGTCGGGTTGTGCGGGAAGGCCTCGAAATCCGTGCTAGATTATTGACTCGTCAGCCGGTCACCGGCTGGCCAGCACCAGCCCGGGTGGCGGAATGGCAGACGCGCTAGCTTGAGGTGCTAGTGCCCTTATGGGCGTGGGGGTTCAAGTCCCCCCTCGGGCACAGAATGAAGATCCGGTAGTCCAGGTTCTTCGCTGTGAGAAGAAATAGGTCGAGACATCCAACGGATGTCCGGCCTATTTCTTTGCCCGGATCGGATACTCAGCGCTCCTTGCGATATGTGCAGCCTGCAGTTTGCTGACAGTGGCCCAAGGATTCGTTCCGATACGTTCCTGATCGTGCCGCCCGAGTCCTGAAGAACGGCTGACGTGCCTGCCCACCCGCTGTGCCCCGGGAACGGGAATGGTCGCGCCATGCGGCGGTCATTGGACGGTGGCAGTGAGCCTGCTGAGGTTGTCCAGGACCTGCGTGCCAAGCGGACGTTGCAGCCACTCGTCGAGCAGAACCTCCCGGGAGTGGCTCCGGTAGTCGTCCTGAATCCTGCGCAGCGCGTCGACGAAACGTCTCCCCCGGACCAGCAGCGAGATTTCGAAGTTGAGGCTGAACGAGCGCATGTCCATATTGCTCGACCCGATCACCGCGACTTCATCGTCGACGGTGAAATGCTTGGCATGCAGGACGACCGGTTTCTCGTACAGGAAGATGCGCACTCCCGCCCGCAACAGGGTCTCGTAGTACGAGCGTTGTGCGTGGTATACGAGGGCCTGGTCGGCGACTTCGCAGGCGTACAGGTGCACCGTTACTCCCCGTTCCGCGGCCGTCGTGATCGCGTAGAGCATGGAGTCGTCGGGGACGAAGTAGGGGCTGGCGATGACGAGTCGTTCCTGGGCCGAGTAGAGCAGGGCGTTGAAGACCCGCAGGTTGTTCTCGCCTTCGAACCCGGGCCCACTCGGAACGACCTGGCAGTCGAGGGTGTCCTCGGTGGTCACGGAATAGATCGGGTCTGCCTCACGGGTGAGGAGATCTTCCGTCTCGGAGTACCAGTCGGTGATGAAGATCGCGTTGACGCCCGCGACGACGGGGCCTTCCAGTCGCACCATCAGATCCTTCCACCGCAGGTTCCGTTTGATGTTTCCCCTGGTGTTGTAGCTGGGGTCGACCATGTTCTGCGAGCCCATGAATCCGACGATTCCGTCGATCACGAGCACCTTGCGGTGGTTTCGCAGGTCCGGGCGCCGCCATTGCGTTCTGAAAGGATGGAAGGGGAGCATTTCGTGGGAATCGATGCCGACGTTCCTCAGCCAACGGCGGGTCGCCCGGCCCTGCGGGCTCCGGATCGTCGAGATGTGGTCGTACAGAACCCTGACGATCACACCCCGTTCATGGGCTGCGAGGAGGGCGTCGAAAAACGGCATCGTCGTCCGGTCTCGGCTGAGAATGTAGAACTCCACGTGCACGTACCGTTCGGCCCGCATCACTTCCTCGGTCATCGCGGCGATCGACTCCTCGTAGTCGGGCAGAAGCACAGCGTCGTTTCCGCCGACGAGCGGCATGGCGCCCAACGTGTGGTTCAGTTCGACGACGGATTCGAACCATTGGGGCCAGGTCTCCGTCTTGGAGACCTGGTCGAGGCCGGCGGTCGTACCGAGGATGTAGTCGTTGATGTCCTGTTGCTTCTCGCGCCGTGCCCTCGGGAGCCTGCTGCTGCCGAAGAGGCTGAAGAGCACCGCTCCCGGGATCGGCGCAATGAAGATCGCCATCAGCCAGGCCATCGCCGCCGTGGGACGGCGGTTCGGCGGAATCCTGATGACCGCCCCGACGCGGATGGCCATCTCGAGGACGAGGACCGCGATCGGCAGGGCCTTGGGCAGTTTTCGCAGGTTCACTCTGGAAGTCCGATCTGACGTGCGGCCGCGCGGATTCACGTGTCCCCACCTTAGTTGGGCCGCCGGTACCCCGGGAGGTAAGCTCGCCTTCACCCACGATCACCGCATGAGCATGGTGACCGGTCGGTGCCCATCAAACGATCCTTTGGCTGGAGTCATGGCCGGTAGTTCAACCGAACGCTCGGATGCAGCGCCCGGCGCGCGTCCTGAACGTGCGGCAACGTCGGGTGCACGCCGCGTCTCCCGCCGGTGGCCGCTGATCAGTGGCCTCGCAGCCGTCGCCCTGGCGTGTGCGCTGGGCGCTCTGATCGCAACGCGTGATCATGGGCTGCCGTTGCCCATCGATGTGGAATGGATGCGGGAACTGGTTGAGAATCGCGAACCCCTCTGGCAGGTCCTTGCACTGACGATGGACTTCCTCGGAGGAGGCGTGGTGGCGACCCTCGTCGTGCCGGCCCTCGTCGCCGTCGCGCTGCTTGTGGCACGACGTCCCTGGGCGGCGGCTTACTACCTGGTCGCGACCATCGTCACCGGAGCAGCCGTCCAACTCCTGAAACAATTCTTCGGGCGCGCACGCCCGGAAAATTTCCTGACGAACCTCGATTTCGGATCTTTCCCATCTGGCCACGTTGCGAATGCCGCGACGATGGCCGCAGTCATTGCGATTCTCCTGCCACGGATCTGGGTTGTGGTCGCCGGGACCGTTTACACGGCCCTCATGATGATCAGTCGCACCTATCTCGGTGCACACTGGCTCACCGATACCCTGGGCGCCCTGCTGCTCGGAATCGGCGTCGCGATTGTCACGTGGGCGCCGCTCGCCGCCAAGCTCGACGGTGAACGCGCGCTCGCCAAGGAACGCAGGTCACGATCAGCGAAAGGGATTGCCCCGTGAATCCTCCCCGCACCAACGGCCAGCGGCCTTCCCTGCACGGCATGCGCACCAGATTCATCGCAGAGGAACGCGTGCTGGAGCCCGCCTCTCGCCGGCGATTCTATGTGACGTCGATTGTTCTGGTCGGCTTCGGCGTCGTCTGTTTCACGGCAATCCTCGCCTCCGTCCTGCAGCACAACGGACTCACCGTGGTGGACGCGCCTGTGCAGGACTGGCTCTTCGGTATGCGCTCGCCAACCCTGACCGCGATCATGATCGGACTGGCGATCGTTTTCGGGCCCGTCGCACTTCCCATCCTTCTTCTCGTCGTGTGCGTGGTCTGGGGCATCATAGGTAAGCACGGCCGACGTCCACTCATCCTGGCATCGGCCATGTTGGTCGGAGTCCTCTTGGGGCAGGTGATCGGACATGCGGTGGACCGCCATCGACCGCCGACCGATCTCATGCTCTTCGGCCCCGATCCCTCCTTCTCCTTCCCGTCCGGACACGTCCTGGGCGCATCAGACTTCGTGCTGTTGACCGCGTACCTCGTGTTCTCACGTCGTCGAAGCATCCGTGGAGCAATGGCAGGCTTCGGCTTCGCGCTCCTGTGCATCGTCGCCGCGGCGGTCAGTCGCGTTTATTTGGGCTACCACTGGGCAACGGATGTCATGGCATCCGTATCACTTTCTCTGGTCATTCTGGGCAGCGTGATCGCCTACGACACGTGGCGAAGCCTTCGGGCTTCCGGGGAGCTCCAGATCACGATCCCGCACTCTGCGGAATGACCTGAACCCGCGTGAACCTCAGATGTCAGAGCCGGGCGCGCCAGGCCCTGACGAAGCAGTACAGCCCATAGGCGATCAGACCCGCACCAAGAGCAGACAAGATAGGCCCGCCGTACGGAAGAGCGACGAGGGACCTCAGCGCCCCGTCCAGGCCGGTCGACTGGCTCGGGTCCACGGTGATGGCCGCAACCACGATGAGGACCGCCACGACGGCCAACACGATTCCCTTGGCGACGTAGCCGACGATTCCCAAAGCGAGGACAAACTTTCCAGCCGACCCGCTCGGCACCGAGATATCTGCCGTGAACTTCTGCAACGCACCCTTGCGCACGAAGTAGACCCCGATGGCCAGCACGAGAAGACCCCCGGCCAGGAGGACGATCACGCCTCCTGGCGCCGCAAGAAGCGATGCGCTGGCATCACGGGTACTGCCGGCGGAACTCGTCGCTCCCCCCTGCGCAAAGGTGAAAGCGGTCCCCGCAAGAAGGAAGTAGACAACCGCCTTGCCGGCTTCAGTGACGCGCCGGGACCACTGACGTTTGGGGTCTGCGCCGCGCATCAGGAACGCTCCCAAAAGCAGCCAGAGCCCGAGGGCAGCCAGTCCCGCGACCACAACCCACAGAACGAATACTCCGCCCGGGCTCGTCGCGAGCTGCCCGAGAGCACCGGACTGATCTGCACTACCGCTTCCGGCACCAACCGCGATGGCGATGGCTATCGCGGCGATGAGGATGTGCAACAAGCCGTTGACGGCGAAGCCCAGGCGGGCAAGCATCTGCAAAGTGCGGCTGTTCTTTGCTGTGCTGGCAACGCTGGCCGCTGAGTTACTGATCACGGCCTCAGCATAGGACGACATCGGTGGTCCGGACTATCCTTCTTCCCTAACGAACTTCCCCAACGAATCAGGGAGTCCACCAGGGCCGCAGGGGCAGGCTCCCGAGGCCATCCCCGTCCGACGGCTTCACCGCAAGGACCTGGTGCAGCTGGATTCCCCCCGTCTCGAACGCGAGCCGTGAGCCGGCCATGTACAGGCCCCAGACCTTCGCGGTCTGCAGTCCGACCTCGGCGACGGCCTCATCCCAGTGCTCGACGAGGTTGGTGCACCAGTCGCGCAGGGTCAGGGCGTAGTGCTGCCGCAGGTTCTCCTCGTGAAGCACCTCCAGGCCGGTGTCCTGTGCGGCGCTGATGATGCGGCCGGAGCCGGTGAGCTCGCCGTCGGGGAAGACATACCGGTCGATGAACCCGCGGGTGGACGCTTCGGAATGGTTGTCCGGGCGGGTGATGCAGTGGTTGAGCAGGAGCCCGCCCTGGCGCAGGCGGGACTGCAGGAACTCGAAGTACGCGGGATAGTTGCGCACGCCGATGTGCTCGAGCAGCCCGATCGACGACACGGCGTCGAAGCCGGTCTCGGCGATGTCGCGGTAGTCGCCGAACCGGACTTCGGCCAGACCGGCGAGGCCTTCCTCGGCGATCGCACGCTGCGCCCAGCCGGCCTGCTGTTCCGACAGGGTCACTCCGGTGGCCCTCACGCCGCGGCGGGCCGCGTAACGCACCATGCCGCCCCAGCCGCAGCCGACGTCGAGCAGCCGGTCGCCCGGCTTCAGCCGCAGCTTCTCGAACACCAGCCGGTACTTGTTCTCCTGAGCCTCGTCGAGGGAGGCGTCCGGGCGCGGGTAGCACGCGCACGTGTAGGTCATCGACGGCCCGAGCACCCACTCGTAGAAGGTGTTCGACACGTCGTAGTGGTGGTGGATCGCCTCGGCGTCCCTGCTCTTGCTGTGCCGTAGTCCCCCGGCGATCCGGCGCCAGCGCGGCGGTGCTTCCAGTTCCGGCGGTTTGATCGGGCGCAGGTGGCCGACTCCGATCGAGCGGATGATGGTGGCCATCACCCGGGGCGACGGCAGCGTGAAGACCAGGTCGCCGGTGAGCGCTCTGAGGAGCTCGTACGGGTCGCCGGGGTGCACCCCGTGGATCTCGAGGTCACCGGCGATGTAGGCGCGGGCCAGGCCCAGGTCGCCGCGGCCGGTCGCCAGGTAGGTCGTGCCCCGCGGCGTTCTCAGCTCCAGCCCGAGGGGTGCGTCTCGCGGGCCGGCCGAACTCCCGTCGTAGGCGGTGAACCGAAGCGGGAGCCGACCGCCGGCCAGGATCTCGAGGATCCCGGCCAGGGCGAGCTTGCCCTCTGGTTCAGGTCGCCCTGCCTGATCCGCCTCTTCCGGCGTTCGTTGCTGGAACGTGGTCATCGTCGTAACACCGCCTTTGCGTAGAGATCGAGGAGACGCGAATCGGGGTCGTATCGGTCCTTGACGCTCCGATAGACGTCTCCGCCATAGAGTCCGTCGAACTTCTCCGGAGAGTAGTACGAGTCCGAGTACAGCGACTTGTGCCCGTCGAACTCGCCGACCGCATCCTCGATCCGACGGTTCGTCTCCCCCTCGGTCGACCCCACCGGCACCGTCGACCAGAACCCGACGTTGACATACGTCTGTCGCGGCCGGATCGGGTACAGCGGCCAGCCGCCGTCGTCACGCAGCCGCAGCGGGCAGAGCCAGATCGGTTCGATCGGCACAGTGGCCAGAAACCACTCCAGGAACTCCGCACAGCGCTCGATCGGTATCTCGACGTCCTGCACGACTCGTTCCCGGCGTGGACGATTCCGCAGCCACTCGAGGCGATCCCCAATCTGGAATCGCTGTTCGTAGCGCATCAGCTTCCCGTAGAAGCTGCTGCGCCGAAGCGTTCGGGGCCAGAGCCTGCGGACGAGCGGACGCTGTGCGCCGAATGCCGCCGAGCACCAGAACCAGTCCGTGTCCCACCGCCACAGGTAGTCGTGGATCGTGAGCCGGTCGACCGTGGTGCCGGCGTCGTGCTGGATGGACCGGTAGTAGATCTTCTGCCCGGTGTAATCGCTCACCGGGCCGGACGCGGCGGTCTGGGCGCCCACGCAGAGGTAGCCTTCGTCGGCGCTGAACACCACGCCGTCGAGGTAGTCGACGCGGTCGCCGTCCAGGTCACCGGTCGCGACGATGCGGCCCATCGCCGCGACGAGGGCGGGGAGCGAGTGGAACCGCAGGTGCCGGATCTCGACGAAGGGGTCAACCTGCTCCAGCTCAATGCGCAGGCGCACCGCGTACCCGAGCGTGCCGTAGGAGTTCGGGAAAGCGCGGAAGAGGTCCTCGTGCTCAGCCGGCGACGCCGTGATGACGTCGCCCGTTCCGGTGAGGATGTCCAGCTCCAGCACCGACTCGTGCGGAAGGCCGTTGCGGAAGGACGTCGATTCGATGCCGAGGCCCGTGACCGCACCGCCGAGGGTGATCGTCTTCAGCTGTGGGACCACGAGCGGAGCCAACCCGAGCGGCAAGGTCGCGGCGAGGAGGTCCTCATAGGTGCACATGCCGGCCACGTCGGCCGTCCGCGCTTCGGTATCGACCGCGATGACGCCCGTCAATCCCGACGTGTCGAGGCCCGGGGCGTCCGACTTCGCGCGTGACCGGAACAGGTTCGAGGTGTGCTTCGCGAGCCGGACGGAGGCCGTCGGCGGGACCGCCCGATAGCTCGCGAGCAGCCGCTCGACGCCGGCGGCGTGAATGGTGTGTGCGTCGATCGAGGGAGTGGACACCCACCCAAGCTAGTCCTCGATCGCCCAGCCCGCACGCATCGCCGTTACGAGAGATCGAGACTGGACCTGGCGAAACGAGCGGAGAGGAACCGGCCGTTGATCAGGAGACCTTCGGCATCATCACGGACGGCCGCGTCGTACATCTCGGTGACGGCCGTCTCGAGAACGGTCAACTGAGCGGCCAGTGCCGTGTCAGGCGTGGTGCCGTCGGCGAAGACGTGATTGTGCGCCCACTCGGCAGGGAGCGCAAGATACGTGCGCAGAGTCTCGGGGAGATACGAGGTCGCCGTTCGCCTGGCCGTCATCTCGGCTTCCAGGTTGCCCGCCAGCCTCGGCAGTGTCTCCAGCAGCAGCCCGGTGATCCGACGGACGGCCGTCACGGCTTCCGGCGGGAGACGGGACTCCACCCGCGCCGGAAGGCTTCTCAGATCGACGTCGAGGGTCGCATCGGCAACCCGTACGTCCGACCCTGTCGACTCGATGCCGAGGGTGTGGAGTGCGTGCGCCGCCGCGGAAGCCTCGCCCGCGGCATCCCCCGCCACGGCGGCGATACGGCCGGCGAAGACGCTGAGCCATTCGCCGAGGGTCAGGGTCCGCCGTGAGATCACGACGCCGCCGGAAACCTTCTGGGCCTGGGCGAGGAACCGGGGTCCCGCGAGGTGAGTGAGGGTCAGGGTCTCACTGTTCGCCCCAAGTCGAATCTCACGGATGGACCCGGGCTTGCCGGCCAGGCGGTCTGCCAGCGAGCGGTTCCGTTCCACCGTCAGGACACTCGCGGCCACCGGTGCGGACAGCGCACGTATGGCTCCGTCGGCGAGGCCGGCCAGAAACGCCTGGGGGTCGGCCGTGGCTTGCTCGAGGGTCACCAGCGGCCACCGTCCGTCAGGGGAAGCACGAGGCTCGGAGTGGCGATGACGTGATCCTCGCGCAGTTCGCGGACCGCGCTTCCGATCGCGAAGAATTCCGTGGTGTGCCCGCCCCACCGGTGCGGCAGCGACAGGAGTTGCACTCCGACGATGCCGTCAGCCGCGAGGGTTTCGGCCTCCGTCTGCATTCTCCCCATGGCCAGTTCGCGAGCGTCGTACAGCGCCTCCGTGAATTGGGTGATCTCGACGTTCGCTCCCAGGCTGCTGAGGGCGGCTATCGTTCCCCGGTGGGCGATGTGATAGACGCAGGTTCCCATCACGAGGCCGAGCGGTGCGTAGCCCGACTGGATCAGGGTCCAGAAGTCCTGGCCGGAGAGGTCCGAGGTGAACGGAAGACCCTTGTTGTTGCGCCAGGTACCGCTCGCCGGGGCGTGGTCTGCCACGACGGCTGTTCCGATGGCCACGAATTCGGCAAGGTTGTTGCCGTAGTCCTTGAACTCGATCTCGAGCCGAACGCCCACGATGCCGTCTGCGCCCAGGGCGTCGGCCTCCGCCTCCATGCGCGTCATCGCGAGTTCCCGAGCGTGGTACATCGCGGCACTGAGCTTGTCGAGCTCCATGTTCTGGCCCCAGCGTCGCGTCTGGATCCCGACGTGGTAGACGCTCGAACCGAGCACGAGTCCCACCGGGCGGAATCCGGCTTGCCGCACCAGGAGGAACTCGTTGACGGACAGGTCGGACGTGAACAGATGCTTCTTGCCGTCGGCCAGGCGCGCCCGGGCGCTCGCCGAGAGGGAGACGCCGGAGAATGGGTCCGTCATGGGGTGGTCGTCCGTTCGCTCGTCGTGGGTGCTGGGGAGATCATCGTTCAGGCGTTCGTGGGCGTTGCGGGGAATCGCGCAGGGGCATCACGGTCAGGGGCGGAGGAACGGCCGACCGGTTCCGCGCGCGCGGCAACGCCACCAGGGTGGTGCCGACGACGACGAATTCGGCGTGCAGGTCTCGCGCATCCGAGCCGCCGCACGCGGTGTCGAACTCGGACAGCGTGGTGTCGGTCACGACGAGATCTGCCGCACCCGTGTGCGTGACCCGGCGCGCGAGCCGCTCCCTGGCTTCGCGCCGCGCCGCCTGGACCAGCCTGGTCATCCCGGTCACTTCGCCGTTGATCCAACTGGTGCGCTGCTGCTGAAGCTGCCAATCCTCATGCTTCGTCGACACGGACATCCCGAGCACGACACTGTGCGGGAGATATCCGGCCAGGAGAGCCGCGGCGCAGTCTTCTCCGCTCAGGTTGGTGTACCAGGGGTCGGCCGCGGATCCGGGAGAAGGCACGAGAGAGGAATCCGTGGAGCGCACGGCCGTACCGAGGGCGCTGAATTCCCAGGCCGTGCCCTCGACGCGGGTGCGACGGATGCGAATGTCAACGACTCCGTGCGCCCCGAGTGCCTGCGCTTCGACGCGCATCCGCTTGAGTGCGCCATACCAGCCGCGTTCGTATGCGCCGACGTAGGGGGGCGAAGCTGCCCCAGGTGGACCCGCCGCCTGAGGTCGTCACGGGCGAAACCTGGCCTATCGACGATCTCCCCATCTTCGCCCCCGACGTCCACCAGGCACAACCGCTGCCCTTCCACCCGAGGTTCATGACGGCGCAGCCGAAGACTTCGCCGACGGCGGTCAGCCCGACGCTCTGGATGCTCGCCGCCGCGGCGACCGAGAGCAGCGACCCCGCTGTTCGACTGGCCTTTTGTCCAGCGATGCGGGCATGCGCAGCAGGCGGCAGTCCCCCCGTCCATTGATCCACGTGCTCATATAAGCACCCCGGACCCGGATAGCCAGGCACTTCCGCGGTCGGACACGGTTTATTTCCCGGTGACGCAGAACGCCCGGTGCGCCGGAGACTCTCTCGGGCGCACCGGGCGAATGCCGGCCGGGGTGACTACAGGGTGGCGCGCACCTGCACGACGGCGCCGTCAGGGGCGTACGGCACGGTGCGGCCTTGGATGGCCACTCCGTCGACCTCGAGGCTCGCGCGCGACCCCTCCCTGCCCGAGTTGGCAACGGTGATGACGTAGGTCGCACCGCGGGCCCGGCGAGTGACGGTGAATTCAGCGACGTCCGGTCCGAGCTGCGGGTCGACGACGAGGCCGTCGTAGTCGGTGCGCACGCCCAGGAGGTACTGGGAGACCGTCACGAAGTTCCACGCGGCTGTGCCGGTGAGCCAGGAGTTCTTGGCCTCGCCGTGCCGGGAGGCCTCCTTGCCGGCGATCATCTGCGCGTACACGTACGGTTCGAGGCGGTGCACCTCGGAGATCTCCTCACGGTAGGCCGGCGTGATCTTGCGGTAGTGGTCGAAGGCCTTGGCGCCGCGGCCGAGAACCGTCTCGCCGATGATGACCCACGGGTTGTTGTGGCAGAAGATTCCGCCGTTCTCCTTGTAGCCCGGCGGGTACGTCGAGACCTCGCCGAGTTCGATGCGGTAGCTCTTGTACGCCGGGTATTGCAGTACGAGTCCGTGTGCGGAGCCGAGCAGGCGGTCCACGGAGTCGAGGGCTCGGAACGCGGGGCTTGTAGCGGACGGGGTTCCGTCCGCGTTGTGCTCGACGCCGACGCCGGCGAGGACCGCGAAGCCCTGCGGCTCGATCCAGATCTGGCCCTCGGTGTCTTCGTGGGTGCCGACCTTGTTGCCGTAGAAGTCGTAAGCGCGCAGGAACCACTCGCCGTCCCAGCCGTCGGAGAGCAGCACCTGGCTCATGGTCGCAGCGGCCTTGCGGGCGCGGTCGGCCTGCTGGGTGTCGCCGCCGCGCTCGGCGATGGTCGCGTACTGTCCGGCAGCGAGCACGAACTGGGCCGCGATGAATGTCGACTCCGCGACGCCGCCTGCCTGGTTCTCCGTGGTCTGGAAAGACTCGCCCGGCGTCGTCGAGAAGCAGTTCAGGTTCAGGCAGTCGTTCCAGTCGGCGCGCCCGATCAGGGGCAGGCCGTGCGGGCCGAGGTTGTTGAGGGTGAACTCGAAGGAGCGCGTGAGGTGGGTGTAGAGCGTCTGCGCGAGCGCGTCGTTGTTGTCGAACGGCACGACCTCGTCGAGGATGCTGAAGTCCCCGGTCTCCTTGAGGTAGGCATCCACCCCGATGATCAGCCAGGCCGGGTCGTCGTTGAAGCCGCTCCCGAGCTCGTTGTTGCCGCGCTTGGTGAGCGGCTGGTACTGGTGGTAGGCCGAGCCGTCCGGAAGCTGGGTGGCGGCGATGTCGAGGATGCGTTCGCGGGCGCGGTCGGGGATCAGGTGTACGAAGCCGAGCAGGTCCTGGGTCGAGTCTCGGAAGCCCATCCCGCGCCCGATTCCGGTCTCGAAGTAGGAGGCCGAGCGGGACATGTTGAATGTGACCATGCACTGGTACTGGTTCCAGATGTTGACCATCCGGTTGAGCTTGTCGTCCGGCGAGGTCACGGTGTACGCGGAGAGCAGGGTGGTCCAGTACTCCCCCAGGGCCTCGAACGCGGCATCCGCCTTCTCGGTCGTGTCGAGCCGGGCGAGAAGTTCGTGCGCCCGTGTCTTGTTGATGACCTGCTTGGCATCGTCGGCCCACTTGCCCTGGCCGTTCTCCTCCGTGTTCTCGACATAGCCGACGACGAACACGAGCTCGCGGGTCTCGCCGGGCTGCAGGGTCGAGTCGACCTGGTGCGAACCGATCGGGTACCAGCCGGACGCCATCGAGTTCTGCGCCGTGCCGGCGTTCGGGACCTTCGCCTCGGCCAGGGTCTCATAGAGCCCGACGAAGGTCTCCCTGTCGGTGTCGAACCCGGCGATCTCGGCGTTCACCGAGTACACGGCGTAGTGGTCGCGACGCTCGCGGTATTCGGTCTTGTGGTAGATCGTGCTGCCCTCGACCTCGACCTCGGCGAGGGAGAGGTTGCGCTGGTAG
Source organism: Cryobacterium sp. RTC2.1 (assembly GCF_035018685.1). NCBI lineage: Bacteria > Bacillati > Actinomycetota > Actinomycetes > Micrococcales > Microbacteriaceae > Cryobacterium > Cryobacterium sp. RTC2.1. Next base: position 13,313 of record NZ_JASJXJ010000007.1, on the reverse strand, counting down.
TTGGTCTGGTCGTCCTGGGCGTTCCAGAGGCAGAACTCGAGGTACGAGAAGAGGGAGAAGGTCTTGACGTGGTCCGAGGTGTTGGTGATCGTCACCTTCTGCACCTCGGCCGTCTCGCCGAGGGGTACGAAGTACAGGGTGGAGACGCGCAGGCCGCCGCGCTCGCCGGTGATCCGGGTGTACCCCATGCCGTGGCGGGTCTCGAAGAAGTCGAGGTCCTTCTTCATCGGCAGCCAGCTCGGCGTCCAGACGTCGCCGCCGTCGTTGATGAAGAAATATCGTCCGCCGGAGTCGGTGGGAATGTCGTTGTAGCGATACCGCGTCAGGCGACGCATCTTCGCGTCCTTATAGAACGTGTACCCGCCGGCCGTGTGAGAAATCAGGGAAAAGAAATCTTCGCTGCCCAGGTAGTTGATCCACGGGTATGGCGTGAGCGGGGTCTCGATCACGTATTCCCTGGCCTCGTCGTCGAAATGACCGAACCTCATGTGTGCACCTTTGCGATATGCGGAGGACCGGATAGCGACGGGATCCGAAAATATCGGAATCCATCGATGCACCAGACCCAAACCTGTGTGAGAGCGCTCTCATTGGCGCCCACGGCTACCCTAGCAAAGGTAGACCCCGGGGTGCCACACCGCACGCCCACCGGATGCATACCCCGCCGGCTCCACTCTGCTGTGGCACGCTGGGACCATGGATCTGGAGGTGTCACCCGCGCTCACGATTCCCGCATCGGAACTCGGCTGGCGGTTCTCGCGGTCGCCGGGGCCTGGCGGGCAGCACGTGAACACCTCGGATAGCCGCGTCGAACTGTCCTGGAGCGTCGCCCTGTCGCCGTCCCTGTCCGACGACCAGCGGGCAAGGCTCCTGGCGCGACTCGACCGGCGACTCGTCGGCGGGGTGATCACGGTCGCAGCGTCGGAGCAGCGCTCCCAGCTCCGGAACCGCGAGATCGCCCTGGCCAAGCTCGCCGAACTCGTGTCCGCGGCCCTGGCCCCGGATGCCGCTCGCCGCCGGGCGACCAAACCGACCAGGGGTTCGAACCGTCGGCGCCTCGCGGCCAAGGAACAGCGTTCGGCGACGAAACAGCAGCGCCGGAGGCCGTCGGAGGACTAGCGCCGGCCAGCGGGAGGTCCCGTACGCTGGTCGGATGAAGCCGATCCGTCCCGCCGTGCCCGCCGATGTTCCCGAGATCCTTCGGCTGGTCGTCGAACTCGCCGAATACGAACGCGAACCCGACGCGGTCGCGGCGACGGAGGAGGGATTCCTCGCCGCCCTCTTCGGCGACGAGCCCGCGGTCCACGCGTTCGTCATCGACGGCGAGGAGGCCGGTACCCTGGCCGGGATGGCCGTGTGGTTCCTGACCTTCTCGACCTGGGAGGGCGTGCACGGCATCCATCTCGAGGACCTGTACGTACGGCCGGCCCACCGGGGCGGCGGGTATGGAACCGCACTCCTCACCAGCCTCGCGGCACTGTGCGTCGAGCGCGGGTACGCGCGCCTGGAATGGGATGTCCTCGACTGGAACGCGCCCGCGATCGGCTTCTACGAGTCTCTCGCCGCCCGGCCCCTCGACGGCTGGACGACGTACCGTCTCGACGGCGCAGCGTTGCGGCGCGCCTGAGCCCGCGCATCCGCTTCACCGGCCCGGTCCCGGACGTCGACTAGACTCGGTCCAGACTTCCGGTCGCTGATAACTTCAGCGAACGGACGAGCGCTGGTTGAGACAGTGCAGGAAGGCCCCCGGATTCGTCCGGGGGCCTTCTCTTTTGCCTCGGCTCGGACTTCTTATTCTGGAATGGGAATGCGGAACCGTCGGCGCCGATTACATCCCTCGTACCGAAATGACGACGGAGGCCGCATGAGCACGACTGAAGTAGGTTTCCGATCCGCGCGCGGCCCGATCCTGATCGCCCTGATGCTGACGACGGGGCTCGTGGCGATCGACGCGACGATCCTCGCCACAGCGGTGCCGACGATCGTCGGCGACCTCGGCGGATTCGCCCAGTTTCCGTGGCTGTTCTCGATCTACCTGCTCGCGCAGGCCGTCTCCGTGCCGGTCTACGCGAAACTCTCGGACACGCTCGGCCGGAAACCGATCGTGATGATCGGCATCGGACTGTTCCTTCTCGGGTCCGTGCTCTGCGGCCTGGCCTGGAGCATGCCTGCGCTGATCGCGTTCCGGGCGATCCAGGGCCTCGGCGCCGGCGCCGTGCAGCCGATGGCGATCACGATCGCCGGGGACATCTACACCGTCGTCGAACGGGCCAAGGTGCAGGGCTACCTCGCAAGCGTCTGGGCGATCTCCTCGGTGGTGGGACCGAGCCTCGGCGGGATCTTCTCGCAGTTCCTGTCCTGGCGCTGGATCTTCTTCGTGAACATCCCGCTGTGCCTCATCGCTGCCTGGATGCTGCAACGCACCTTCCACGAGACCGTGACGGCCCGCCGGCACCGCGTCGACTACCTCGGCGCCGTCCTCCTGACGACGGCACTCACTCTTCTGATCCTCGCGGTCCTCGAGGGTGGTCAGGCCTGGGCCTGGGATTCCGTGCCGAGCATCGCGGCCTTCGCGACCGGGGCCGTGCTCCTCGTCCTGTTCGGGTTGGCGGAGCGTCGTGCCGCAGAACCGGTGCTGCCGCTCTGGGCGTTCAGCAGGCGCCTGCTGCTCAGTACCGCGTTGATCTCGGTCGGCGTCGGCGCGATCCTGATCGGGCTGACCTCCTTCGTTCCGACCTACCTCGAAGGCGTGCTCGGCACGCCGCCGCTCGTCGCCGGACTCGCTCTCGCCGCCCTCACGGTCGGCTGGCCCATCTCCGCGGCGCTGTCCGGCCGGTTCTACCTCAGGATCGGCTTCCGGAACACGGCGCTGATCGGCGTGTCCATCGTCCTGTTCGGCGCCCTGCTCCTCGCGGGGACGGCCGGCACTCCGATGGTGGTGGTGACCGCGCTGAGCTGCTTCGTCGTGGGCCTCGGCCTCGGCCTCGTCGCGACACCCACGCTCATCGCGGCGCAGTCGAGCGTCGAATGGGACGAGCGCGGCGTCGTGACCGGCGCGAACCTGTTCTCCCGGTCCATCGGCAGTGCCGTCGGTGTCGCGATCTTCGGCGCAGTGGCGAACGGGATCATCGGCTCGTCGGCATCGGGCGTGCGGGATGCCGCGAGCGTTCAGGCGGCATCCGTCGCCGTCTTCGTCGCGGTCGCCATCACCGCCGCGCTGACCGTGGTCGCCGCGGTGTCGATGCCCCGGCGCGCCCGGGCCTGAGGCCGATCCGGTCAGGGGGTCTCGTCGACGATTCCGATGAAGCGGGTGCCGACACCGTCGACCTCTGTACGGCTGAGACCGGCGGCAGGCTCCGGCAGTTCGTCTGCGCCATGGTCGTCACACGTGAGGTACGTGAAGGCCGGCCACCACTTCTTCGGGCGGGCCGCCTCCGAGAAACCGCAGACGTCGCAGCGGAGCTCGACCCAGACCGGTTTCTTGCCCGTGCGGTTGGCCCGCGACTGCACCAGCCAGTCCGGCGGGTTGTTCTCAATCTCGGCCAGTTCCGCTTCGGTCAGGCGCGAGGGAAGGTCGTGTCGCTGCGCCATCTCGAGCGGAATATCCAGTCGCAAGGCGGCCATTCGTCTCGTAATCATCGTGTTCAAGGATAATCGCCGCCGGCCGGGTCTGGTCCGCCGACATCACCCGGGACGGTACCCCGGACGACATCCCCGACACCACCGCGGTATCCGGCGTCAATTCGGTGCTGAGGAACGTGCCAGCAGGCCTTTCGTGCGCGTAGGCTGATCTCTGCACTACGCGACCTCCAGACCAGTAAGGGCCCCTCGTATGCCTCACTCCTCGACGGAGGCCGGCTCCACCGCGGTTCCCCGACCCGTCACCACCCGGCGGGACCGTCTTTCGCACTGGCTCCTTCAGGACAGTGAGCGCCCGCACCAGGGTCCGCACGCCCGCACAGCGGAGAAGACGCACAGCTGGTGGCGCGTCATGTGCCTCACCGGCGTCGACTACTTCTCCACGCTCGGCTACCAGCCGGCCATCGCCGCGCTCGCGGCCGGCCTGCTCTCCCCCTTTGCGACGATCGTCCTCGTCCTGCTGACCCTGCTCGGCGCGCTCCCCGTGTATCGCAGGGTCGCCCGCGAGAGCTTCAACGGCTCCGGGTCCATCCACATGCTCGAACACCTCCTGCCCTGGTGGGCGGGCAAGCTCTTCGTCCTGGCCCTGCTCGGCTTTGCGGCCACCGACTTCATGATCACGATCACCCTCTCCGCGGCGGATGCCACGGCACACGCCATCGAGAATCCCTTCGCCCCCGAATGGTTCCACGGCAACGAGATCGGCATCACCCTCGCCCTGATCTCGCTCCTCGCGATCGTGTTCCTCAAGGGTTTCAAGGAAGCGATCGGCATCGCCGTCGTGCTCGTCGGCGTCTACCTCGCGCTCAACCTCGTGGTCGTGTGCGTCTCCCTGGCGCAGATCGCGAGCCGGCCGGTGATGATCACCGACTGGTGGAGCGCGCTCAACGCCCAGCACGGTGATCCGCTGATCATGGTCGGGATCGCCCTCATCGTCTTCCCGAAGCTCGCCCTCGGCCTCTCCGGCTTCGAGACCGGCGTCGCCGTGATGCCGCAGATCACCGGCGACCCGACGGACACACCCGAGCGTCCCGCAGGGCGCATCCGCGGCGCCGGCCGCCTGCTGACGACGGCCGCCGTGATCATGAGCGGCTTCCTGATCCTGACGAGCTTCATGACGACGTTCCTGATCCCCCAGGCCGAATTCCAGCCGGGCGGGCAGGCCAATGGGCGCGCGCTCGCGTACCTCGCACACGAGTTCCTCGGCCCGGTGTTCGGAACCGTGTACGACGTCAGCACCATCTGTATCCTCTGGTTCGCCGGGGCGTCCGCCATGGCCGGACTGCTCAACCTCGTGCCCCGGTACCTGCCGCGCTACGGCATGGCACCGCAGTGGGCTCGCGCCGTGCGGCCGCTCGTTCTCGTCTTCACCGCGATCGCGTTCATCATCACGGTCGTCTTCCAGGCCAGCGTCGACGCCCAGGGCGGCGCATACGCGACAGGCGTTCTCGTGCTGATCACGTCGGCGTCCGCCGCTGTGACCCTGTCCGCCCGCAGGCAGGGCCAGCGCAAGCGGACGATCGGCTTCGGAGCCATTTCCCTCGTCTTCGCGTACACGACCGTCCTCAACGTCATCGAACGCCCGGACGGCCTGCGCATCGCCGGGCTGTTCATCGCCGGGATCCTGCTCATCTCGCTGATCTCCCGGGTACGCCGGTCCTTCCAGCTTCGGGCGACATCCGTGGCCCTCGACGAGAGGGCCCTCGCTTTCGTGAAAGCGGATGCCGCCGACGGCGCAGTCCGGGTCATCGCGAACGAACCGGACGACGGCAGCGAACACGAGTACCGGCACAAGGACCGCGACGAGCGCCGGTACTCGCACATTCCCCGCGACTCGCAGACCATCTTCCTCGAGGTGCACGGCACCGACTCCTCCGAGTTCGAGGAGGACCTCCTCGTTCGCGGCGTCGTCAAGCACGGCTACCGGGTCCTCGAGGTCTACAGCGGCAACATCCCCAACACCCTGGCTTCCGTGCTCCTCGAAATTCGCGACGTGACCGGCATCGTCCCCACGATCTACTTCGAGTGGACAGAGGGCAGCCCGATCTCCAACATGGCCAGGTTCCTGTTCTTCGGAAACGGCGAGGTCGCCCCGGTGACCCGCGAGGTGCTCCGCGTCGCCGAGCGCGACGTCAAGCGCCGTCCGGCGGTGCACGTCAGCTGACCGCTGCCCAGGCCTCGCTCCGTACCGGGAGGGCAGGACACGGGTATGGTCTGCTGCATGAACGCGAGCGCAATGCCGCCGGAACGTCCACCGGTCCAGCCCCGAACGCCGGTGCCACCCCAGCCGGCCGTGCCCCCGCAGCCGGATCGGCGCCGCGGAGGGCGGGCAGGCCTCATCGTCGCCGTCGTTGTGCTCGGCGTCGTCATCCTGGCCGGGGCCGCACTGCTCATCCTTCTTCTGACCGGCGGCGCGGTCGGCACGCCCGTCCATCTCGCAGCGGATGCCGAGGCCGGGTCGAGCGTGGCTGTCCGGGTTCCGAACTCCGCCATCCGCTTCGAACCCAGCCCCGATTCGCAGGTGCACGTGCGGGCAGACGGCAGTTCGCTCGGCGCCACGCCGACGCTGGCGATCACAACGGCGAACGGCGTGACCGAGGTCACCGGCGGGTGCCCGAGCCAGTGGCTCGGCTTCTGCTCCCTGAACATGACGGTGGCCCTCCCTGCGGCACTCTCCCTCACCGCGGACGGGGTGAACGGGCAGATCGAGGCGTCGGCACTCACCGGCGCGCTGAGGCTGACGACCACGAACGGAGCCGTCGAGACGACGGGTACGCTCGGCCGGGTGGAGGTCCACACCACCAACGGCGCGATCAGGGTGCGCGATGCCGGTTCCCGCCGCGTGGTCGCCACGACCACGAACGGAGCCGTCGAGGTCGATTTCCGGGATGCCCCTGAGGCCGTCGAGGCCCGCAGCACCAACGGTTCGATCACGGTGCGCATGCCGGCAGCCGGACTCTCCTACCTCGTCGACGCGCGGACGACGAACGGGAACGTCGACACAGGCTCCGTCCCGAGCGATCCCTCCGCACGGCGCACGATCATCGCCCAGACCACCAACGGTGATGTGCGCGTCACGACCGGCTGACGCCCGTCGACGGGCGGCCGCGCACCGGGCGGGCCGTGCACCGGGCGGGCCATGCACCGGGCGGCCCATGAAACAATGGAGCCATGCCAGACAGCCTCCCTCCCCTCGGCCTCCTCCTCGACGTCGACGGGCCGATCGCCAGTCCGGTCACCCGAACGATCCGGCGCGACAGCATCATCGCCGACCTGATCACGCTCGCGGCCGCGAACGTGCCGATCGCCTTCATCACCGGCCGGTCGGCGCTCTTCATTCGCGAGCAGGTCATCACGCCCCTCCTCGCGGCCGGCCTCCCGGAGACCATGCGCATGTACGGTGTCTGCGAGAAGGGCGCCGTCTGGTTCCCGATCACCGCAGCGGGAATGGGCGACGTTGTCGTCGACCCGAGCGTCGCACTGCCTGCGGCCGCCGTCGACGCGATCCGTTCGCTCGTGCACGACCGTTTCGCCGACACCATGTTCTTCGATGAGACCAAGCAGGCCATGGTCTCGGTCGAACAACGCACGGATGCCGCAGACTCCGACTACGCGGCGGCCGCTGCCGACTTCAACGAGGCCTCATTCGCGATCCTCACGGGCCTCGGGCTCGGGGTCCGCTTCGGTGACCGGGTCTCCCCGGACGCGTCGGGTGCTGTGCCGTTCCGGATCGATCCCACGATCATCTCGACGGACATCGAATCCGTCACCCTCGACAAAGACCACGGCGCCGAACGCGCCCTCGCCTTCTTCGCCGAGACCGGCCCGCTCCCCCGGGTGTGGCGCTCCGTCGGCGACTCACGCAGCGACTACCTGATGGCCGACCACCTGCACACCGCCGGGTACGAGGTCGCCCACGTGGATGTGCGCCCGTCCGACGGGGTCCTCGAGCGACCGTACCCCGTGATCATCGAGGGTGACCTGATCCACGACGCCGCCGGCGCGAACTTCCTGGCCTACTGGGTCGACACACTCGGCCTGCGCTAGACCCGGGCCGAGTGGCGCGGGCCGCTAGTCGGTGACGAAGCGGATGCCGTCCTGCAGGCGGCTGCGCAGGTCGAACACCTTCTCGAAGCTGCCCCGATCCATCCCCGGCAGCCCCTCGCGCAACAGGCCGACGAGCCGCGACCGCGGAATGATGACGACCGTGGGACGCCGGCCGCGGCCGGGTACCGCAAGCGGGTCGGACAGGGCGTCGTCGGGGAGCACGACGACGAGGGCGGTGAAGCGCACGCCAAGGGCGCGCGAGAGCGCCCGCGCGGCATCCTCGAATTCATGAACGGGACGGTCCTCCGGCCGGAGGGTCTCCGCGAGGAGCTCGCCGCGCCGGAGTTCGACGGAGGCGCCCCAGTCCTCGGAGAGGATTGCGAACAGCCCGGCGGGGCCGAGGACGACATGGTCGATCGGGTCGGGGTGGGAGCCCGCGAGCACGTCGTGCCAGGCCGTGTAGCCGATGCCGAGCAGGGACACGAGGTGTGCCGTCGATTCCTGGGCGAGGGCGCGGGCCAGGCAGTGCCGGATCTCGCGGGGCGCGGAGCGGACGAGCTGGGGCGCGTACGGATCGTCGATGACGGTCCCGCGGCCGACCCACTCGCGCAGGAGCTCGAGGTACCGTTGCCGGGCGTGGCCCCCCGGGTGTCCGTACATCCGCGCACGCGGACCTGTCGCCGCCGACGAAGCGCGCGCCGAGCCTGCGGACGAACCGGAACCGGACGAACCGGAGGCGGAGCCGGTGTGCACGGTCCCGTGCTCGTTGTCCGGGTACCGGCGCCTGTCGTAATCGGCCCGGCTCTCGGGATTGCCGATCCGTTCCCACGCCACCTGGACGGCCTGGAAGTCGGCGGCGCGACCCCCGACATCCGGGTGGGTGAGACGCAGCCTCTTGCGGTAGGCGCGTCGCAATTCCTCGCTGGTCGCCTCAGGGCTCACGCCCAGCACCTCATAGGGTGATGCCGCCGCCGGGCTCTCTGACATCCTCGCGGTCTCTTTCGTTCGATCGTGTGCGGCAAGCCGCCGTCCGGGGTCTGACCTGTGTCAGACGTTCTCTTCACCTTATCGACCGTTTCTGTCATCTCGCCCCACCCGAGCCGCTCACGGGATCCTGACGGATCTGTGGGACGATCGGCCCATGAAGACCTGGGAACGCCTGACGGTGCGTCGCTCGAGCACCCGCCTGATCGTGATGGCCGTGATCGGCCTTGCCGCCGGGGTGGTGGCGTCGATCGGGGGCGACTGGGTGCTCGCCCCGATCGTGGGCTGGGCAGCGGCCTGCGTGACGTTCATCGCCTGGGTCTGGATCGTGATCGGGCCGATGGACGCCGCGACGACCGCGACGCATGCGACCCGTGAGGACCCGTCCCGGGGCGTGTCCGACCTGCTCGTGCTCCTGATCAGCCTCGCGAGCCTCGGCGCGCTCGGCCTTCTGCTCGTCGAAACGCATTCCACGACGGGAGCAGCGCAGGTCGTGCTGGCCCTGTTGTCCGTGCTGAGCGTCGTGCTGTCCTGGACGCTTCTGCACACCTTGTTCACCCTCCGCTATGCCCGGCTCTACTACGAGGGGGCGGATGGCGGGATCGAATTCAACCAGACAGCGCCGCCGAGCTACGGGGACTTCGCCTATCTCGCATTCACCCTCGGCATGACGTTCCAGGTGTCGGACACCAACCTGAAGACACACATCATCCGGATGACGGCGCTGCGCCACGGCCTGCTGTCCTACCTCTTCGGATCCGTGATCCTTGCGACGATGATCAACCTCGTCGCCGGGCTGCTGCACTGAGCCCGGCTTCGGGTCAGGCGCTGGGCCGGACGTTCAGCCGGCGAACGCGCGCACGGGCAGGCCGGTGACCCCGGCATCCACCCGGAACAACGATCCGGCGAGTGCCTCTTCCCCGTCGTCGAGGCCTTCCCGTGACGTCGTGATGAAAAGCTCGTCCAGGTTCGGTCCGCCGAAGGTGCACGCGGTGACGCGGCTTGCGGCGACCTCGACGACCTCGTCCAGGCGGCCATCCTGCGTGTAGCGATGCACGGCGCTCCCGCCGTAGAGTGCCACCCAGACCCCGCCGTCGCTGTCGACGGTGAGACCGTCGGGAAAGCCGGACTCCGCCGGGATCTCGACAAAACTGCGCAGGCCCGTCAGGCCCGTCTCTGCACTGTAGTCGAACACCGCGACCCGGCCCGTCGCGGTGTCGTTGTAGTAGGCGAGGGAGCCGTCCGGGCTCCAGTCCAGCCCGTTGGAGATGGTGAGGCCGGTCAGGACGACCTCGACCGAGCCGTCCGGGTCGAGGCGGCGGAGGGAACCGGCGCCCGGGTACTGGTCGAACGCCATCGAACCGCAGTAGAACCGGCCGTCCGGGTCGCAGCCGCCCTCGTTGAGTCTCAGGAGCGGATCGCTCCAGAGCTCCCCGAGTTCGGTGATCGTCCCTTCGGCATCCTCGAGGGCGAAACCGCGCTGCAGGGCCAGGACGGCGCCGCCCGCGCGGCGCGGCCGCACGGTCACGACCATGCTGCCGACGTGCCTGCGATGCACGGTGTCACCGTCCAGCGAGAGGATGTCTCCCGCGAACATGTCGAGCCAGCGCAGGCCGCCCCAGGACGGGGACCATACGGGGCCCTCACCGTGGAAGGCGAGGGGATCGGTACGCTGTTCGGCCTGCACGGGGTTGCTCAGTCGCGCAGGATCTGGACGGGAATCGCCACGGCGAGGGCCACGCAGAGGATCCCGCCGAAGAAGATGGGCAACTGGCCCGCGGTGACCGTGAAGGCGAACCCGAAGAGCCACAGTCCGAAGACGAACACGGCCATCGCGACGATGAAGGCGACAATTTTCATAGGGGTCCTTTCGACACCGGCCCGGCCGTTCCGTGCCATGACGAGCGTAGCCGCTCAGGCGACCGGTTCGATGAGTTCGGGCCCGTCGCCGATGAGGGGCGCAACCTCGTGGAACCGCAAACCCTCCACGGATTCCGCGGAGGCGGCCACGGCCGCGTCCACGAACTCCTGGTCGCCGACCGTGTGCGGGTCGAGCCACTGGTCCCAGGTCTCCTCCGGGAGCACGACGGGCATCCGCTCGTGAAGGCCCCGGAGACGGCCACTCGACTCCTGGGTGAGGATCGTGGCGCTCAGCACCCATCGCGCCGGGTCGTCTTCCGTGAGGGCAGGGTTGCGCCACCACGCGTAGAGACCGGCGAGGGCCAGGGGCAGCCCATCGTCCGAGTGCACGAAGTACGGGGTCTTGACGGTGCCTTCGGTGTGCCATTCGTAGTAACCGGTGGCGGGCACGAGAGCACGCCGCGATGCGAGGGAGGGCTGGAAGGTGGGCTTCTCCCCCACCGTCTCCGACCGGGCGTTGAACGTCGGGAACTTCGACACGAGCGCCGACGCGAAGGAGGGAACGAGCGACCAGCGCGCAGACTCGATCCTGCGCACGACGGCGCCTGATTTCGCCGACTCGAGCACGATCGGAATCCGCTCGGTTGGCTTGATGTTCCACGACGGTTCCGGGAGGTCCTCGCCCTCATGCTCGACGTCGAACATCGCGGCGAGGTCCGGCGCCGTGTCCGTGATGATGAATCGACCACACATGGTCTCAGGCTAGCGCGGCCCACCGACAACCCTCTCCCCGGGCATCGGCCGTGCATCCGCCCGCCCCGGATCGTCTTGACTTAATCGAATGTCTGTTCGAATATGGTGGGGTGTCCAGTTTCCCCGTCCCCCGCAGCGGACCCGACCCGCGAGAACTCGCGGCCGGGTTGCAGGCGCGCATCCGCGGGATGGAATCCACTCGGGCGGGACTCGAAAGCCGCCAGGCGGCAACGGGATTCGCCGGCCTCCTGCCGGGCGGCGCGCTCAGGCCCGGGTCGGTCTACACCGTGGACGGCTCCGTCTCCCTCATTCTCGCGCTCCTCGCCGGGCCGTCCCAGGCCGGGTCCTGGTGCGGGATCATCGGGCTGCCCGACCTCGGCCCCGAAGCGGCGACGAGCCTCGGCATCGACCTCACGCGCCTCGTCCTGGTCCCTGCGCCGGGCGACCAGTGGCTCACCGTCACGGCGGCCCTCGCGGACGTTCTCCCCGTCGTCGCGGTGCGACCGACGCGGCGGGTCTCGGAGGCGGAGGCCTCCCGGCTCGCCGCCCGGCTCCGGCAACGCGGGTGCACACTCCTCGTCGCCGGCGATTGGCCGCAGGCCGAGGCGAGGCTCTCCGTGCGCTCAAGCACCTGGACCGGGCTCGGCGACGGTCACGGTCACCTCACGGGACGCGAGGTGACCGTCGCGGCGTCCGCGCGCTCCGGCGCACCCCGCACCGCACGGATGTCGCTCGCCGGCGGCCCGGCGGAGGCAGAGTCCGTCGACCCGCCCCGCCTCGGTATCCCCTTCGGCGCGCACCGGTACAGCGAGGCGGTCTGACAATGACAGCACTCACCGGTACGACAGTGGGGCACCCGCACGGACCCGAGCGCACCCTGGTGCTCTGGTGCCCCGACTGGCCCGTGACGGCGGCCAGGGTGCGCGCCGGGCTCCCGGAGGACGTGCCCCTCGCGCTCGTCGACCGCGGCATCGTATTTGCCTGCTCGCCGGCGGCCCGCACGACGGGCGTGCGGAGAGGACTCGCCGCACGCGAGGCCCAGTTCCGCTGCCCGGAGCTCGTCGTGCTCGGCTACGACCGCGTACTCGACGACCGGGCCTTCGAACCCGTCATCGAGCGGCTCGAGGACACGACACCCGGCGTGCAGGTCCTGCGTCCCGGACTCTGCGCCATCCGCTCCCGCGGGCCTGCCCGGTTCTACGGCAGCGAAGAGGCGGCCGCGGACGCCCTCGTCGCGTGCGTCGTGGGGCTCGGGATCCCCGGCGCCCGGGTCGGCATCGCGGACGGCGCCTTCGCCGCGGAACAGGTCGCCAGGGACCAGGCCCCCACCCCGGTCAGGGTGGTTCTCCCCGGGGGGTCAGCGGCCTTTCTCGCCGTCCGCCCGGTCACGACCCTCGTCGACGCCGGGCTCATCGACAGGGACCTCGCGACCCTGCTGCGCCGCCTGGGCGTGCACACGCTGAGGGACTTCGCGGCGCTCCCCGCCGACCGGGTGCGGCACCGGTTCGGAGCGGCAGCGGCCCGCGCCCACCGGATCGCAGGGGCGGCGGACGATGGCCGAGTCGTTCCCCGGGTCCCTCCCCGCCACCGGGAGGTGGCCTTCGACTGGGAACCTCCCCTCGACCGGGTCGACCAGGTCACCTTCGCCATCCGGGCGGGACTCGACGCCTTCGTCGGCGACCTCGCCGCCTCGCGCCTGGTCTGCACCGAAGTCACGATCGAGGTGTGCACCGAGGCCGCGGCGGGGGCAGGAGCCGTGCACACGCGTTCGTGGCGGCATCCGCGTTGGTTCACCGGCGCGGACATCGCCGACCGGGTGCGGTGGCAACTGCAGGGGGCCGGCCCCGGTGCGAGCGAGCTCGAAGCCGCCATCACCCGGGTGCGGATCATCCCCGAACGCGTGGACTCGACAGCCGATCACGAGCAGGGTCTCTGGGACTCCGGGCCAGACGAGCGGATCCACCACGCGCTCACCCGGGTCCAGGGCCTGCTCGGGCACGACGGGGTGCTCACCGCAATCAGTGCGGGCG
>NZ_JASJXJ010000006.1:0-53671 GCF_035018685.1 Cryobacterium sp. RTC2.1 | reverse complement strand
GACCCGGACCGCGCCGCCGGCGGCGTCGTCGTGGACATCTCCCGCAAGCGCGTGGTGCTCGACAACGAGACCGCGGCGCTGACCTACAAGGAATTCGAACTCCTGCAGTACCTCGTGCTGCGTGAGGGCCGCACCATCGAGCGTGCCGAACTCATCGAAAAGCTCTGGGACGCCGCGGATGAGGACGACGCACCCAACGAGCGCACCATCGACGTGCACGTGCGCCGCCTGCGCGCCAAGCTCGGCCGTTACGAAGACATCGTGCGCACGGTGCGTGGCGTCGGCTACCGCTTCGACCGTCACGCGGATGTCTCCATCCGCCAGTCGACGACGCCGAGCCCCGACATCTTCTAGGCCTTCTCCCCGGCCGTGCGCGATGCGTGACGAGCGGCGGGTTCATGACGCGGACGGGCCGTTAACGTGATTGAGGGCCGGTCGTAGAGGCTTAACGACCGACCCTCTTCCCTTGCACCAAGAGTGTCCTGCAATCACATTTCGCGTCTTCCGCCACAGCAAACGGTTGACGCACAACGAATATATAACGAACCGGTAACGGAAAGCTAGCTGTGCGGCTGTATTCTTTCTGCGAATTCGCCAAGAGGCGTGCAGCGAGGGTTGGCGTAGATTCTCTAGTCTGGGAAGACATGACTGAGGAGGACCGGTGACGGATCGAGCGGCCGCAGTATCCGCCTGGGAGTCGCTCTTCCGCGCGCAGGTGGCGATCATGCGCAGCCTCGCGAGCGATTTCCCGTCCCGCGAGATCTCCTTCAACGAGTACGACGTGCTCTTCAACCTCTCGAGGGAGCCGGACCGGCGCATCCGCTTGCGTGACCTGAACCAGCACGTGCTGCTCACCCAGCCGAGCGTGAGTCGCCTGATCGATCGCCTGGCCTCGCGCGGGTATATCCGCAAACTCACCGACCCGAACGACGGGCGCGGCGCGATCGTCGAGCTGACGGACGCCGGGTACGCGTTGTTCCGCAGCGTCGCGGTCGACCACATGGGGTCGATCTCGGCCCGCTTCGGCGATGCCCTCTCCAACGAAGAGCTCGAGCAGCTCACATCCCTGTGCGACCGGCTCCGGATCGGGCCGGCGGGTTGCCCGCCGCCGGAGGACCTGCCCTGTTGAGAACCGCCGCCCCGGCGTAGCGTGAGCCGCAGGAGGTTCGTGACCATGCACGCAATCATCGGCGACAGGATCATCATTCGCGGCCGGACGGTCGAGACACCGGACAAGCACGGGGAGATCATCGAGGTCCGCGGGCCAGACGGCGAACCGCCGTACCTCGTCCGCTTCGGCGAGGGCCACCAGAGCGTCGTCTACCCGGGCACGGACTTCGTCGTCGAGCGCTCCGACACGGACTGAGACCGCTGAGAACCGGCGGCCGGCGCGCCTGCACCCGGGACCCGGCATACGTTTCGGTTTGGATACATACTTCGTCACATCCGTCTAGGGGGTACCACGGCCGGTTTCGAGAGCTACCGTTGAAGTACACGTTACAAACCGTGGCGGGTAAGAGGATTAGGGGACCCAACCATGCTGATCACGTGTCCGTTCTGTCATTCGCCGGCGCAGCTCACGCCGAACGCCGCGCACGCGAAGCAGGTCACCCTGCCGCTCTACGTGCTCAAGTGCTCGGGCTGCGAACGCACGAGTGTGCGGATCGAGCCGATTCGCAAGCAGCACCTCACGGTCGGGGCGCACTGACCCGGCACCGGGTGTTCGAAGGAACAGGGTCCGGGGTTCGGAGCGCACCCGAAGCGCAGTGAGCCTCCGGGAACGCCCCTGTGTCGTACGCAGTCCCTAGGCTGTCAGGGTGGGCACAGCGACGGGACCTGACAACGCACCGGGGGCGGCGGACTGCTCGAGCCGGTGGAAGCCCGCCCATCCGACGGATGTCGGGCTCACTCTCTCCCGCTTGCGCCGGGGCCGGACAGACCCCACCTTCCAGGTGAGCCAGGACGGTGCCGTGTGGCGCACGACGCTCACCCGATCGGGACCCGCGACCCTGCGCCTGACCCAGTCCGGCCTGACCGAGCTTCACTGCGAGGCGTGGGGCGAGGGCGCGAGGGAGGCCGTCGAGGACGCACCGGAACTTCTCGGGGAGCGCGACGATCCCTCGGGGTTCGAGGCGCAGCATCCGCTCGTGCGGGATGCGCACCGGCGCTGGCCCGGCCTGCGGATCCCCCGCACCGGGCGGGTCATCGAATCGCTCATTCCCGCGATCCTCGAACAGAAGGTCATCAGCCTGCAGGCGACGGCCTCGTTCCGCACCCTCGTCCGCGCGCACGGGACACCTGCTCCCGGCCCGGCACCTGCCGGAATGCGCGTGCCGCCTTCGGCACGGGCCTGGCAGCTCATTCCCTCGTGGGAGTGGCATCGGGCCGGTGTCGACCCGCAGCGGTCCCGCACGGTGATGGTCTGCCTCGCCGTGACGCGGCAGCTGGAAGCGGCGAGCGACCTGTCGGCGGCCGAGGCGAGCGCGCGGCTGCGGGCGGTGCCGGGGATCGGCGAGTGGACGGCGGCGGAAGTCGCCCAGCGGGCGTTCGGCGACGCCGATGCGCTCTCGGTCGGGGACTACCACCTCGCCGGGGCGATCGGCCATACCCTGTTCGACGCGGACTTCGACGACGCGCTCATGGTCTCCGCGATGCGCATCTGGCAGCCGCATCGCTACCGGGTCGTCCGCCTGCTGGAGGCCTCGGGGAGCCTAGGCAAGCCCCGGCACGGGCCCCGGCTCGCCTTCGTCGACCACAGGGGTCACTGAGGCGGACTCGGACTGTGTCGGTGCGGGCGTTGGACTCGCGTCGGGCTCCGCGGGCGCCAAAGGCGCCGCGGGCACGGTGACCGCTGCCGGCACTGGTCCTGCCGAGGGTGCTTTCCGCCTGCCGCAGACGAAGTAGGCGATCGGCCCGACGAAGTTCAGTCCGATGATGGCGGCCCACAGGAGCTTGGGTCCGTTGACGAGTGCGGCGGGCCGCTTCACAAGGTCTGCCCATGCTGTCGCGGCGAGCGCCAGCTGCACCGACCCGGCGACGAGGACCCCGGTCTGCTCCCGGGGGCTGAGGTCGCTCCAGGCCCGTTTCCGTGCCGATCGCTTCGCGACGTTCTTCCTGGCCTGTGTCATGAGATTCTCCCCGTTGGCACCCTCTGCGGCAGCCGACGAGCACAGCGTACGCCCGGTCCACCGGCCCCGCCCTCACGCGCTGCCACGCCGTCTTTCCCCTGATCCGAAGGTTGCCTAGAAGCTCGCTTAATTGGTTGTAGTGACGAATTCTCACGCGTATAACTGGGCAATATGCTTCGAGGCGACATCGATGGCGCTGGGCCTCAGGCCGATCCGGAATGGCGCGCCATGGGATATCTGATGTACAAGGGGATGATCGTCGATTTCGACGATCGGATTCTCGCTCACCTGCAGATCGTGATCGTGCAGAAGCTCCGCAGGGGCGAGAGCTTCCTGCTCTCCTGGCCCGATGTCGGGAAATCCGGCGGTCACAGTTCGGCGTGGTTGAACCCGTCGATTCCACTCTACTTCCGGTTCTCCGGCGGCCACGCCCCGAGCATCAACGAGAGATGGCTGCACTGCCTGAGCGAATCGGCGAACAGTTCTGCCGGTCTGGTCGTGACCGGGGAGGAGGACTCCCTTGTCGCCGCAGATCCGCGGCAGGCTTCCCTTCCCCGCCGACGCGGGGAGGGATACCTCGTGCACGCGGCCCCGCTGGTGCAGGAGACCACCGCCCGCGGAGACTGAGCGCGGACGCCCCGGCCGGTGGGCGCCGGCATCCGCCGCCCGGGCCGAAGCGTAGCCTTGGTCCATGAGCTTGCCGCAGCTCCACCCTGCCGATTCTGCTGACCCCGCCGCGTCGATCTATCGGGAAACGGCTGATGAGGTGCTCAGCGCATTCGGGAGCTCCCGCTCCGGCCTCACGACCGGCGCCGCGGACGAGCGGCGGATCCGCGCAGGCAGCAATGCGATCGTCACCCTCAAGAAGGAATCCACGCTGAGGCGCTACCTGCGCCAGTTCGCCGACTGGATGATCGTGTTGCTCCTCGCGAGCGCCGCCATCACGGGGTTCCTCGGCGACCTGGGCACCGCCGGCGTCCTCGTCGCACTCGTCGGATTCAACACCCTGATCGGTTTCGTCCAGGAGAACCGCGCGGAGAAGACCATGGAGGCGCTCGAAAGGCTCGTCGACCCGACCACCCAGGTCTATCGGGACGGCGCCCTGACCGAGATCGAATCCCGGGCGCTCGTGCCCGGGGACGTGGTGCGCCTGACCGAAGGCGCCTCAGTACCCGCCGACGTGAGACTGGTCGACACCACCGCCTTCTCCACCAACGACTTCGCCCTGACCGGGGAGAGCGACCCGACCCGGAAGTACGCGCGGCCGATCCCGCACGAGGTGCCGCTCGCGGACCGGCACAACCTGGCTTTCGCGGGCACGAGCGTCGCCACCGGTGAGGCGCTCGGACTCGTCACCGCGACCGGGATGCACACCGAGCTCGGCCGAATCGCCCGGCTCAGCCAGTCGGCCCCGCAGACCCGCAGCCCACTTCAGGTGGAGACGGGCAAGATCGCGAAGTACGTCAGCTATGGCGTCGCCGTGGTGTCTCTCGTCGTGCTTGTCATCGCCGTGCAGTCCGAGCTTCCGCTCCGCGAGGCGATGCTCTTCGCCGTCGGATTCGCCTGCGCCCTCATCCCGCAGGGGCTGCCCGCCGAAGTCAACACTGCGCTCGCCGCCGCGGCCGGTACCCTCGCCCGGCAGAACGCCCTGGTCAAGAAGCTCAGCTCCGTCGAGACGCTCGGGGCGACGCACGTGATCTGCACCGACAAGACCGGCACGCTCACCAAGAACGAGATGACGGTCAGCGAACTCGTCGTCTGCGGCGCCGATTACCGGGTCACCGGGATCGGCTACGCGCCCGTCGGCGTCTTCGAGCCGGAATCCCGGAGCGACACGGCAACGGCCCGGCTGCGCGCGTTCCTCACCGTCGGGGTGTTCGCGAACAACGCCCGCCTCGTCGCCCCTGCCGGGGACGACGACTGGCGCATCCTCGGCGACCCGACGGAAGGCGCGCTCCTCGTCGCGGCCGGCAAGGCCGGAGTCGACCTCGAGGCCCTGCGCGCCCGCTGCCCCGAGATCGACGAACTGCCGTTCGATTCCACCCGGAAACTGATGACCAGCATCCGCCGGGACCCGGACGGAGTGCTCACCGCATACTCGAAGGGCGCCCCGGAAAGCCTGCTCGCCCGGGCCACCCTGATCGACGACGGCACCGCCGTGCGTTCGCTCACGGACGCCGACCGGGCGGCCCTGCTCGCCCGGCACACCGAGAAGGCGGGCCGCGCACTCCGCAACCTCGTCTTCGCGATGCGGGTGCTCACCGAAGCGGATGCCGCCAGCGGGGACATCCATGTCATCGAACGCGACCTGACCATCCTGGGACTCGTCTCGATGCAGGACCCGATCCGCGCTGCCGTCCCCGCCGCCATGACGACCGTGCTCGCAGCCGGGGTGAAGGTCAACATCGTGACAGGCGACTTCTCCCTCACGGCCGAGGCCATCGCACACCAGGCCGGGCTCTCTGGCGACGACGGGCTCAGCATCGTCACCGGCGCGGAGCTTGCGGCGATGCCCGACGCCGAGGTTCTCCGTCACGCACTCGGCGGCGGCACGGTGTTCAGCAGGGTCGCGCCGGAGGACAAGGTGCGTATCGTCGACCTCGTCAAGGCCTCCGGGCACATCGTCGCCGTCACCGGCGACGGCATCAACGATGCGCCAGCATTGCGGCATGCGAACATCGGGGTCGCGATGGGCGCCTCCGGGACGGATGTGGCCAAGCAGGCCGCCGAGATCGTGCTGCTCGACGACAGCTTCGCAACCCTCGTGAACGCGATCGCCGAGGGACGGACGATCTACCGCAACATCACCAAGGGCGTTCTCAGCTGCCTGACCTCGAACATCGCCGAGTTCGTGGTCAACACCGCGAGCCTGGCCCTGGCCTCCCTGTTCGGCGTACCCCTCGCCCTGAACGTGTTGCAGATCCTCGCTATCGACCTGCTCGGGGAGATCTTCCCGATCGCGGCGCTCGGCAAGGACCCCGCCGAAGGGGAGACGATGAAGGACCCGCCCCGGGATTCCCGCGCCCGGATCCTGAACGGACGGTCGATCGTCGACGTGCTCTGGTGCGGTGCCCTGATGGGCATCTTCGCCATCACGAACTACCTGCTGTTCTACGACCGGAACGGCATCGACCCGTTCAGCCAGACCGTGCCCGCTCTGCCGCTCGCCCAGGCGATGTCGATCACCTACGTCACGATCATGGTCTGCCAGCTCGTCAGCATCATCCAGCGCCGCAGCGTGCACGGGTTCTTCACGAGGTACCAGTTCAGCAACCCCTCGTTCTGGTATGCAGTCGCCCTCGCTATCACGATCATGCTCGTCATCGTCTACGTGCCGGTGGTCGCGGGCTTCTTCGGCACGAGCGGGCTCGGCGTCCTGGACTGGGCGTTCGTGCTCGGTGCCGCGATCGTGTTCCTCGGGATCCGGGAGGGGGCTGCTGCCCTTCGGCGCCGCGGTGCGAGCGCGGACGCCGGCCGCGCCTGAGACATCCGCTTCTCACCGCGACCGGCACCGCGCCCGCGCCGGTTTCGGCACACCGCGCCCGCCGTTTCGGGCGCGGACGGAAGAAACCGGCGGGGTGTTCGGCGCGACCGCAATCTGGCACGCTGGAGGGGTACACCGCTACACCAGCACCAGGAGCCCCATGCCCTTCGCCGACCAACTCATTGGAGTGCCGACCGCGGTCGCCCTCACCGCGGCGATCCAGGCCGTCACACCGCACGCGCCGCTCACCGCGCTGCGCGCAGCCACGGAAGCGCTCGACCCGCTCTCACTGCGGGAGCGGAGCGACCTGTTGCGTGACGCCCTGCTGGCAGACCTGCCGGGCGGCTACGACTCATTCGCCGCGACCATCCGCGCAGCCGCGTCGGGAACCGCGCCGTTCACCGGCTGGCTGATCTGGCCGGTGTCGACCGCGATCGCGGTCAAGGGCATCGAGGCGGGCACGGATGCCGCCTTCGACGACGCCCTGGGCATGCTCGCCGAGCTCACCGGCCGGCTCAGTTCCGAGTTCGCGATCCGGCTACTCCTCGACCACGACCTCGAGCGGGCGCTCCCGGTCGTGCTGGGCTGGACCGCCTCGACCGACGTCGACGTGCGCAGGCTCGCGACCGAGGGCACCCGGCCGTTCCTGCCCTGGGCTCGGCGGGTCCCGGGGATCCTCGCCGAGCCGACCGCGACCCTGCCGATCCTGCACGCGCTCTACCGCGACGATGACGAGGCCGTGCGCCGGTCGGTCGCCAACCATCTCAACGACCTGAGCAGGCAGCAGCCGGAGCTCGCGGTCGCCACGACGGCCGAGTGGCTCGCCGAGCCGGACGGGCACACCGCCCGGCTCGTGCGGCACGCGCTGCGCACCCTCGTGAAGCGAGGCAATCCTGCCGCCCTCGCCCAGCTCGGCTTCCATGCGGCCGATGTGACGGTGGCCGGCCCGGTGCTGGCCGAGACGAAGGTGGCGTTCGGCGGAACGGTCGACTTCACCGCAAGCATCCGCAACAACGCCCGTGTGGCCACCCGGCTGGCCGTCGACTATGTCCTGCACCACCAGAAGGCGAACGGCACCCTCACCGGCAAGACGTTCAAGCTCACGACCATGACTCTGGAGCCCGGCGAGGTCGTGCTGCTGACCAAGGGGCACTCGCTCCGGGCGATCACCACCCGCCGCTATTACCCCGGAGAGCACGCCGTCGAGTTGCAGGTGAACGGCGTGACCCACGGCCGGACGCCGTTCATCCTGCTGCCGGAGGCCTGACCGGCCGGGTCGCCCTGACCACCACGTCGCGCACGGGGGTCGCGCTGTCGTGGGCGGCGGGCGCCTCCCGCTCACGCGATTCGGCGACCTCGACCTCGAGCTCTGCGTCGCCGATCGCGGCGAGCACGTCGTCGACCCCGAACATCAGCTCGCGGAAGTGCGCCCGGTGCTCGCCGGCATCAGCTTCGGAGACGTCGTGACCGACGATGAGCAGCGTGCCGCCCGGCGCGACGGCCGCCGCGAGGGCCCGGAACAGCACGCTTCGGGCGCTCCCGGGCAGGTGCATGAACTGCGAAGTGACGAGGTCGAATGAGCGGGGCTCCGGCGACCAGGACGTCAGGTCGTGCTGCTCCCAACGGATGCGCGCCGCGGCCGGTCCATCGACGGACTCCGCCCGGGCGCGTGCCTTGGCGAGCGCGTTCGTGGAGATGTCTACACCGGTGACGTGCCACCCGCTCATCGCCAGCCAGAGTGCGTCACCACCTTCCCCGCTGCCGATGTCGAGGGCGCGGCCCGGTGCGAGCGGGGTCACTTCGGCGACGAGCACGGGGTTCGGGTCGCCGCTCCACGCCAGACCGGGGGCGGCGTAACGCTCCTCCCAGTAGTCGCGGCCGAACGGGTGTTCCTCGTGTGTCATGGCAGACCTCCTGCTCCGATGCTCGGGCAGGATCGACGGAATCGCCAAGCCCGTTTGCCGAAGTGGCAAGATCGACCCATGGACGACACTTCCCCCACGACGGAGACGATGCTCGCCGCCGTCGGCCCGCTCCTTCGGGCGCGGCGCAGCGAGCACGGTATGACGCTCGCCGAACTGTCGCGCGCCACGGGCATCTCGGTCAGCACGCTGTCCCGGCTCGAATCCGGGCAACGGCGTCCCGCACTCGAGCTGCTGCTGCCACTGGCGCGGGCCTATGGCGTTCCGCTGGACGAACTGGTCGGGGCGCCGGAGACGGGTGACCCGCGCATCCACCTCCGGCCGACGCGGCACCGCGACCAGACGATCGTGCCGCTGTCCCGCGGCGCGAGCGGCGGGCCGCAGGCGTTCAAACACCTGATCCCCGCAACGGTAGCGGAGCGTGAGCCGGATCCGAGGGTGCACGAGGGATACGAGTGGATCTACGTGCTCCGGGGCCGCCTCCGGCTCGTGCTCGGCACGCACGACCTGGTGCTCCCGGCCGGGGAGGCCGCCGAGTTCGACACCCGCACGCCGCACTGGTTCGGCCGGGTCGGTCCGGGCGACGTCGAGTTCCTCACCCTCTTCGGCCGCCAGGGCGAGCGGATGCACGTGCGCGCAGCTCCACCCGGGCGCCTGGGCGAGTGAGACGCGGCTGGGGGGCTCGGCCGCGGATCCCGCGGACAGCCACAAAAAAGCCCCGCATCTCAGTGAGTGCGGGGCTTTTGTCTTGTGCGCCCGAAGGGATTCGAACCCCCAACCTTCTGATCTGGGATCATGGGATTCACCACTATGCAGCACCGATCGACTGTCGCCAATTAATGACGCTTGACCGGGATTTTCGACTGATCTCAATGGTCCTGCCATACTCCTCCCCGGTGCCCATAGTGGCGAACGCAATGTGGCGAATTTCGATGAGCGGCGCGACGAAAGTCCGTGGCGCTGGTTCTGAGCCTCCGCCCAATCAGCGGGCGCCGACGGAACAGATCACTGCGCCATACCCGACTTCTGACTCCGCATGTGGCCATCAATGCACTCTTACAGCGTCACGACACCCCCACCGCCCGCACTAGCCTCAGTGGCGGTCGGAACAATCTGAACATCCCCACGGCGTGACACATGGAGCCAAACGCCTTAGATAGGCGCTGGAGGCTGCTGCTGGCCCTCGACATGTGGCAGGCCGGCAGCATCGAGACATCCCCCGAGACCGCCGTCGACTTTCCGGTGCGCGTGAGAGATCCCATGCTTTTCGGGATTCGTTCCACCTAGTCCGGGAAATGCGGAGACTCCCTAATGGTGTGACCAGTCCGAACGGAAGGAGTGTCGCGGAATTCCGCGGAGCACGCTGTAGCCCGATGAGTGCGCGTCAGGTTCCCTAGGCGAAAACGTAAGTCGCAGTCCGGATGAACACCACCGAGCTAGCCGGTCGTATGGTCCGTTGTGACTTCGCTAGCTACATGATCCTTCTCGCAGAGTGCTTGAGCCTCCAGAGTCGAAGACCGACCTAGGCTCAAGTTCCCATTCCTTAACATCCTCAACGCAGATCCATTTTGTCACTGGCTAGGTGCTTCCAGAGCCCAGAGCCAGCGCCTCGGGGCGACCTAGATGGAGAGATTACTTATCTTCGTTGGTCACGGTCTGGGTCTAGTGAGTACGCGGTAGCGTCACTCGCCGGCGCCTGAACTCAATCCAAGGAAGCGCTCAAAGAACTCGCCGAGTCTTTGGATTACGCGTTGCTTCTTCTCGCCGTGCCCGCCGTCGACGGAGAATCGTGAGGCAGGTGGAAGCACCTTGGTGATGGCGGTGCCGCCTGCCTGGATCTGGCCGTCACGGAACGCGGTCGCGACAAAGACACGGGTCTCATCGGGTTGAAGGTTCTCGTCGGCGATGATCGTCTCGAGTTCGGCCTCACGCTTGGCTGCGATGAATGCGCGCCATTCCTGGTCTATGTGACCGTCCACAGAGATGTTGTCTACGAAGTCTTCGATGAGGTCTTTTTTGTTGCGCAGGGAAGGGCTAGCAGCGACGGCTCGTGTGATTTCGGCACGGATCTCTTTGTCGTCGCCGTCGCCTCGTTCGTCACGGTACTTCTGGACGAGCATGAGAATGTAGTCGACATTGATCTCGACCTGCTTGATGAGCTCGATCTCGAAGACGATATCGTCAGTGATCTGCTCCTTGTCCGCGTCGGTGCCCTTGCGGAACTCTGCGTAAAGGTCGAGGTAGATGCTGCGGTAGTCCTGCCCTTGGCGGTCGGTGAGGATTTCATTCCCGGTGAACTCGTCGAACGAAGTCAGAATGTTGTGTAGACGCAGGATGGCGCCGAACAGCTGAATGAAGTCCTTCCACGCGGCCTCACCGATGATCTGCTGGCCCAGCGGGTAGGCGGCGAGTAGTTCCGCGACTTTCTCGGCGTAGTCGTTGTAGTACTCGGCGTATGCCTTGAGCAGCACGACGCCTTGGGCATTCTTGTTGCCGAACAGGGCGATCGCATCGTTCGTAGCGTCTTCGAGGTTCCGGAAGCTCACGATGTTGCCGTAGGTCTTCACCGAGTTCAGGATGCGGTTGGTGCGCGAATAAGCCTGGATGAGGCCGTGGGCACGCAGGTTTTTGTCGACGAACAATGTGTTCAGTGTGGTGGCGTCGAAGCCGGTGAGGAACATGTTGACCACGATGACGAGGTCGATACCCCGGTTCTTCAAGCGGAGTGAGAGGTCTTTGTAGTAGTTCTGGAACTTGTCGGCGGACGTGTCGTAACTCGTGCCGAACATTTCGTTGTAGTCCTGGATCGCGTCATCAAGGAACGAACGGGCGTCCATGCTCAGCGCGCCGGTATCGAAGCCTTCCTCGTCCAGCGCCCCGTCGTCGACCGCGTCGTTCGCGCCGTAGGAGTAGATGAGTCCGACCTTCAGTTGGCGGTCGGAGGGCAGGTGCTCCTGCAGGAGCTGGAAGTGGTTGTAGTAGACGCGAGCGGCCTCGATGGACGCGGTCGCGAGGAGGGCGTTGAAGCCGCGTACGCGCTTGTCGTCGAGAGTGTAGCGCTGGGCACGCTTCGTCTTCTGGTCGAAGTGCTCCAGCGTGTAGCCGACGATCTGCCTGATCCGTTCCGGGGCGAGTAGAGCTTTCTCAGTATCGATCGATGACACCTGCTTGTCGATGACGTTGCCGACCTTGATGGTGTTGACGTAGTCGATGCGGAAGGGCAGCACGTTCCTGTCCGAGATCGCGTCCACGATCGTGTAGATGTGCAGCTTCTCGCCGAACGCTTGCTCGGTGGTCTTTAGCTGCGGGTTGCCGGCGCTGCCCGAGTTTGCGGCGAAGATCGGTGTGCCGGTGAAGCCGAAGAGGTTGTAGCGTTTGAACGCCTTCGTGATCGCGGTATGCATGTCCCCGAACTGGGAACGGTGGCACTCGTCGAAGATGATGACGATGTGCCCGTCGTAGATCGCGTGGCCCTTGTTCGCGCCGATGAACGTCGACAGCTTCTGGATCGTAGTGATGATGATCCGCGCGCCCGGATCTTCGAGTTGCTTCTTCAGTACCGCAGTCGAGGTGTTCGAGTTCGCCGCGCCCTTCTCGAACCGGTCGTACTCCCGCATCGTCTGGTAGTCGAGGTCCTTGCGGTCAACGACGAACAGCACCTTGTCCACACTCGGCATCTTCGACGCCAGCTGCGCCGCTTTGAACGACGTGAGCGTCTTGCCCGACCCAGTCGTGTGCCACACGTAGCCGCCCGCGGCGACGGAGCCGAGCTGCCTGTAGTTCGTGGAGATGTCGATCTTCCGCAGTATCCGCTCGGTTCCGACGATCTGGTACGGGCGCATCACAAGAAGCATTTTGTCGGCGGTGAGGACGCAGTACTTGGTGAGGATGTTCAGCAGCGAGTGTTTGGCGAAGAAGGTCCTCGCGAACGCGCCCAGCTCGGTGATCGGCTTGTTCTGCGCGTCTGACCACCAGGAGGTGAACTCGAACGAGTTCGACGTCTTGCGGACCCTCTTCGAGCCGGCGGCTTCGCTCAGGTGCTGGCGGCGAGTGGTATTGGAGTAGTACTTCGTCAGTGTGCCGTTGCTGATCACGAACAGCTGCACGTACTCGAACAGGCCAGAGCCTGCCCAGAAGCTGTCGCGCTGATAGCGGTCGATCTGGTTGAACGCCTCACGGATGTCGACGCCGCGACGCTTGAGTTCGATGTGCACCATCGGCAGGCCGTTGACCAAGACCGTCACGTCATAGCGGTTGGCGCGGGCGGCGCCGCGCTGCGCGTCGCGTCCTTCGCCCAGGCCGATTTCGTATTGGTTGATGACCTGCAGGCGGTTGTTGTGGATGCTCTGCTTGTCGATGAGGATGATGTTCTTTGTCGAACCGTCATCCCGCATCAGAAGCTGGACGTGATCCTCTTGGATGCGCACCGTCTTGTCAACGATGCCATCGTTCGTACCGGCGATTCGCTCGGAAAAGAACTTTGCCCACTCAGCATCCGAGAAGGTCACTGAGTTCAGGGATTCGAGCTGGGCGCGTAGGTTCGCCACAAGCTGCGCTTCGGACGTGATCGGAAGGTGGTCGTACGCCTGTGACTCAAGAAGTCGAATTAGCTCGCGTTCGAGATCCGCTTCCGATTGGTAGGCGGCCTCCGCCTTCGCGTCCGAGATGTACTCCGCGACGACGGTACTCTCGTTCGACACCGCGATCGGGTCGTACCGTAGTCGAGTCCCATCGCTCATGCCGCCGCCTCCTTAAACGTGAGCAGCTCGTCGCGGTAGTACTCGTACTGCTTCCGACGAGCAGCAAGCTCAGCAGGGAGACCGATAATGCGGTCGTTCACGAGAGCATCAAGACTATCGAGGGCGCCCACTATCTTCTTCTGCTCATCAAGGGGTGGTACTGCTAGTTGCCACGAGGCCATGTCCGCTATCGGTATCCTGTCGACGGTTGAACCCGTAACGGTCTTGGCTTTGATGAGCGCCTGGAACTGTGGTCCGAGGTAGACAAGCGTCAGAAACCGGGGATCAACAACGGCCTTTCGTGGCCGCAGAAGACCCATTCTCCGGCCCAGTGCTGCAGGCACATCCAAGTCCCAAAACGCGGCCTGTCCTAGACGCGTCTCGTAAGAAAACATCGTGTCGCCGCGTCGAGGCACGACTCGACGCGTCCACTTAGCGAACTCGTCCTCTCCAAGATGTGCCGACTCTGCGAGGTCAAAGCGTCCGCCCTTTAGCGATGAGATGCTCAGATACCAGGGACCGGATTGAGTCTTCTTCGGTGTCGCATGAGGCCCATCGAAAACCTGGGCCACTTCACCGATCGTTGTCGTTCGCCAACCTTGACGCGGGCTCAGAAAGGTCTCCCAGTAGAAAGAGTGCTGTCGGCGGCGGGCTTCCAGCTCCGCCTCCAACTCCGCTTCCAACTGAGCGAAACGATCCAAGATACGCACGATTTCCCGCTGGACCTCAAGAGGCGGCACTGGCACAATCGTTGCACCGAGCGCTCCCCGCGCGAGTCCGGGAATCCCAGCGCCTCGAGCCGATGACTGAATAATGGCCTGCTTGGATTTCAAGACGTGATACAGGTACCTGCGGTCAATGGCAGGTCCCGGAGTGACGACGTAACAATGCGCCCCTGCCCAGAAACGACTAGTAACAAAGTTGACGAATCCCGCTGAAGCGCCCCCTTGGCTAACGATTAGCGCGGGCCCATCGGTGTTGTATTCGGAGTGCCATCCCGACGACGCGACACCTCCGTTGTAGACCTCGTATTCACCGTGAGACGACAAGGTGTCGCGATTCAATTGCTTGCCGGTACGGAAATGTGCTACTTCGTAGCTCGAAAGCTTGAGATGCCGAACGCCCCTAGGGCTCAACTCGGCGAGGAGCTCGTCGACGGACCTCACTTCGTCTTCTCCAGATCGGCGACCATTTCGTCGATTGAGGTGCGAAGTTCTTGTTGTCGATGCACAATCCGCGCGATTTCCTCGTTCAGCTCGGTGATGTCTACTACTTCGCGGGTGTCTTCGGCCTTGACGTAGGACGAGACGGCGATGTTATAGCCGTTCGCGGCGATGGACTCGTTTGTCACGAACTTGGCGAAGTACTCAACGTCCTCGCGCACGGTGAACGCTTCGAGGATCTTCTGCTGGTTCGGAACAGCGAGCTTGTTCTTGTTTCCCGTGCGTGCGAACTCGGCCGAGGCATCGATGAAGAGGACCGAGTTGTCGTGCTTGGACTTCTTAAGCACGATGATGCAAGTTGCGATTGTGGTGCCGAAGAACAGGTCCGGTGGCAGCTGGATGACGGCGTCGACGTAGTTGTTGTCGATGAGGTATTTGCGGATCTTCGCTTCCGCTCCCCCGCGGTAGAGCACGCCGGGGAACTCGACGATTGCCGCGGTGCCGTTGACGGCCAGCCATGACAGGATGTGCATGGTGAAGGCGAGGTCGGCCTTCGACTTCGGTGCGAGCACACCGGCGGGTGCGAAGCGCGGGTCGTTGATCAGCAGCGGGTTCGCGTCACCGTCCCACTTGATCGAGTAGGGCGGGTTGGAGACGATCGCCTCGAACGGTTCCTCGTCCCAGTGCGCGGGGTCAGTGAGGGTGTCGCCGTGGGCGAGGTTGAACTTCTCGTAGTTAACGTCGTGCAGGAACATGTTGATGCGGGCGAGGTTGTAGGTGTTCAGGTTGATCTCCTGCCCGTAGAAGCCCTGCCGGACGTTGCCCTTTCCGAGGACCTTGTCGAACTTAAGCAGCAGCGACCCGGAGCCGACTGCGGGGTCGTATACCTTGTTTACTTGGGTCTTGCCGACAACGGTGATGCGGGCCAGGAGTTCGGAGACTTCCTGCGGTGTGTAGTACTCGCCGCCGGATTTGCCCGCGCTGGAGGCGTACATCTGCATCAGGTACTCGTAGGCATCGCCGAATAGGTCGATGGTGTTCTCGCCGAAGTCACCGAGCGGCAGTTCGCCGATCGCATCCAGAAGCTTGACGAGCTTTTCGTTGCGTTTGGCGACAGTGTTGCCGAGCTTGGAGCTGTTCACGTCGAGGTCGTCGAACAGGCCTTTGACATCATCTTCGCTGTCGGTGCCGACGGCCGACCCCTCGATGTTCTTGAATACTCTCGCGAGCGTCTCGTTCAA
Source organism: Cryobacterium sp. RTC2.1 (assembly GCF_035018685.1). Lineage (NCBI taxonomy): Bacteria > Bacillati > Actinomycetota > Actinomycetes > Micrococcales > Microbacteriaceae > Cryobacterium > Cryobacterium sp. RTC2.1. The sequence goes on along the minus strand of NZ_JASJXJ010000006.1, from coordinate 37,994 downwards.
ATTCGCGTCCCGGGACGCGGCTGCCCGGACGTTCTGGAACAGCTCCGAAGGAAGAATGTAGAACCCCTTCTCCTCGACCGTTTCCTTGCGGCCGAACTCGGCCTGAGCGTCGGGGAGGGTGGCGTAGTCGAAACCAACGTCGCCTGCCTTCTGCTCGCCGGCATTGATGTAGGAGGTGAGGTTCTGGGAGATGAAGCGGTAGAACAGCATCCCGAGCACGTAGGACTTGAAATCCCAGCCGTCGACGGATCCGCGCAAGTCATTTGCGATGCGCCAGATGGTTTTGTGGAGCTCAGCGCGCTGCTCTTCTTTGGTTGTGGGTGCCATCGTTCATCTCTCGCGCTTGCGTACTGTTGGTGTCGTTGGAGGTTCTCCCTCACAGTATCGCTGGGCGGTGACACGCCATGACAGGAGTGACCATGTGCGTGCTGGCGCAGCGAGGGTGGCTATTTGCCTGACGCTGCGCTGATCCGAGCTAGGCGCGAGACCATCTCGCTCCACATCGCTTCGTAGTCGTCTGCTCTGTGGATGCGAGTGGTTTTGCTCTGCCGGTTTGCCACCAGGGTGAGGAAGTACTCCCCGCCGATGGAAGTGCGCTCCGGCCGTGGCGCCTCGTCCTGTTCCCTTCGGACCCGGTTGGCCAGCGCTATCCATGCTTCGATGTCGTACGGCGCATCGAAGGGCTCGCGGGGCGGCGGTTTGACCCCGAAGCCGGATTCCTCGATGCGCTCTGATTTGAAGCCGTTCTTGGATCTGTACACGTAGCGCACGGCATGCTCGGTGCCTGTTTCGAAGCCGAAGTGGTAGATGGTTGCGGTAGCTCCTTCCATCTCGTAATTCTCCAGCATGAGGTTCGCCCAAAGGAGGCTCAGCTGTTCCGGCGCGAACTTGTCAATCATCTCCATGTCTTGGACGATTGCTGAGCTCCGAAGGAGTTCGTTCCAAGCCGCACCCAAGTTAGCGATGCCCGTGACCGCAACGGCCATGTTCAGATGGGGCAGGGTCAAGCACTTGCTCTGGAACACGAAGGCTTCGCCGTCGGGTGCGGTAGCCAACGTATCGGTGAGGATGAGGATCGAGTCGGCTTCATGGCTGAACATGAGGAGGCTCATAGTCGAGCGCTCCGAGACGGGGTCAGGTTGATGGCGTCTACGTGCTGACGAGTGTTCATTTGCGCTCCTCACTAGCCTCGATCGAGACCGAGCCGCTGGCTGCAGCTAGTGCGAGCTGCCGCTTTGCAGCTTCGAGGGCGTGAGCGGCCTGCCGCAGGCGCTTGAGCTCATCGTTCACGCGCTCTTGTGTGTCGGCGAAGGCTCGCTGAACGGCGAGCGCGGGCAGCAGGACGACGAATTCCTTCAGGTTGAAATGAGTTCGTGAAGCGCCGGCCGCCATGAATTTTTCGTTCACGGGGGCCGCGATCGCGGCAGCAAGGTACTCCGGGTCTAGCGAGCCGTCGAGCACTCGGTTGGACTGCATGAATCGTCCTAGAACCCAGCCGTTCTCTGGCCAGACTCGGGTACTCACCGTGCTGCCGTCTAGATAGACGATGACGTCACCCTTGTGGACGAGCTGGGCAGTTGTACTGGGTGACGCAAGCACGTGTTCTGTTTCGATCCCGACGAGATCCGCTCCTGGTCGCACGTGCCGGATCGTCAGGATCGGGTACGGAGGGGCCGTCTCTGCGAGGTTGCGTTCCATGTGCCGGCCACGGAGAACGGCAATCGCTTCGCTCTTCTGTAGTTCTCCGATTGACAGTGTTCGCGCCTCGTCTTGGAGGGGAGTGACCTTCAAGCTGGGCAAAGCCTGGCCGAGCGCGGACACAGCCGTAGACGCGGCGGAATACGAATCAACGACGAGGGTTGTCCAGTCGCGTGCGGAGAGGTGTTCTGTCGGATCGATGGTCCAGCGGTTCGGCAGAAGGGTCGCGTCCGGCGCAAGGAGATCGACGACGGGCACGTCAACGGCGAACGACTTATCGAGATCCTGGGCGCGCTGGGCCAGCCAGTTCTCATAAGCACCGACAACCGGGCCGTCGCTACCGAGCGCATCCGCGTTCAGACCCGTGGCATCGATGAGCAGAACGCTCGTTCGGCGATCGATTTGGTCGGGCTGGCCTCCGGTCATGGACGGCGGAATTTCGCCTCCGCACGCGCCGCCCGGACTCGCTGACCCTTCATCTGGTTTTGAGCAAACTGTTCACTGACCATGTACGCCTCAGCCACTTCCTTGTTCCCCCATTTGGCGAAGGCCATCTTCTCGACGGCAGCGAACGGAACCAGCAGTTCTCCGGCGAGGAAATCCGCTTCCTTCTCCTGCTGGTTGCCATACTGTCCGCTGTGGTCACCCAGGACGACACCGGTGAACTCGTGCTCGAGGAGGAGATGGCCGAGTTCGTGGGCGATGCTGGATCGGCGCCTGGCTGGCACATGCTTGTCATTTTCGATGATGAAGCGTGCCGTCCCAAGCGGGACGAGTGCCGCCGACCACTTGGATGTATTCGAGACAGCGAGGTGCTCGATCGCGTCCGGGACCAGGTGCCGAAAATCGGTCAGCGTGTAGACCGGGACGCCGTGGCCGTCGCAAAGAGCGTAAGGATCGAATGGGTCGAGCGGTCCCAGACCGAGTTGGGCGCGTTCCTCGGAAGCTAGGGCGCGCATCTCCTTCTGGATCCAACGCATGGCGGTCACACCTGACTTCTGCGCTCGTCTCGGAAGCGCTGGGCTGCAGCGCTGATGACCTGCTCTAAGTAGACGATGTCTTTGTCGTTGAGGTCCTTGCGCGCGCGGAGCAACGGGGCGAGGGCCGCTTCGAGCGCCGGCTCTTCCTCCCCTACGGCATCGGCGTCACCGCTCCTGTAGAAATCTTCTGCCCGCATGCGAAGCCACGAGGTCATAGCGGCGAATGCAGGGAGATCCGGGCTGAGCCCGTTCGCCATTCGGGACATGGTTGAAGGGCTGACGCCAAGTTCCCTAGCGAGCTGTCGCCAAGAAAGGTCCTTTGCTTTCCGTGCGGCGTCAAGCGCCGCATGTAATGCCTTAACGTCAACGGTCGGTGCAGCATCCACTGATCTGCCTCTCATTTCGTTCGCTGCTCTAAATGTCGAGCACATGTGTTAGTCTAGTCCTGTTCGACTTTTCGAGCAGCGAGCGAAGTGTGGCGCGTCCTCCGCTTATGGATCAGCGCCAGAGAGCTCCCTCATGAATGACCAGAAGCAAGAAAACATGCCCGGCCCAACCACCATCATCGTCAACACCCGCAGCCACCCCGTGACGGAGAAGAAGATCTCCTTCGAGCAGGTCATCGAGCTCGCTTACCCGGACCAGCCGGCCACGGAGGCCGACTCGTTCACCGTCCGGTACAGCCGCGGCCACGACGGGCACGGCTCCGGAACACTCACCGCCGGCCAGGACGTTCCTGTCAAGAAGGAGATGGTCTTCGATGTCTACCGCACCACTCGCTCGTAACCCGGATCTCTCACGACTCCTCGACGACGGGTACGAGGTGGTCATTGATGGCGGCCACCTCATTGTTCGCCGGATTCCCTATGTCACCGCCGATGGCACGGTGCAATACGGGATCCTTGCGTACCCGGTAGCTGTCGCCGGCGACATGATCACGTCACAGACCGATCACCGGATTTGGTTCGGCGGATCCCAACCGTTCCACGCCAATGGCAGCCCGCTGCAGTTGGCGACCCCCGAGTCGCACCCGATCACGGACACGCTGCAGGCGGCGTTCATGCTTTCCAGCAAACCGGGGTCGGGCGCGTACCCGGACGAGTATTCGAAGGTTACCTCGTACGTGCGGATTCTCGCCCACGAGGCGTTAGCGATCGACCCGACGGTGACCGCCACTCCGGGAGGCTCTTGGGACGTCGTCGACGATGACAGCCCGTTTGCGTACCGCGACACCGCCACGTCACGTGCCGGGCTCGCACCGCTGATGAAGTGTTTCACCGGGCAACGGATCGCGATCGTCGGCCTCGGTGGGACCGGCGGATACATCCTCGACCAGATTGCGAAGACCCCGGTATCAACGATCACCCTCGTCGACGGCGACCCGTTCGAGAACCACAACGCATTCCGCGCACCAGGGGCTGCCTCTTTGGAGACGCTGCGCTCGCAGCCTAAGAAGGTGGACTACTTCAAAGGCATCTACTCGCACATGCACACCGGGATCATCGCCCAGGACGTCTTCCTCGACGAGGCCAACCTAGACCTCCTTGCCGGTTCAACATTTGTCTTCCTCGCCTCCGACGACGCCTCCTCGAAACCAGCGATCATCGCTTGGCTCGAGAGAATCAACATCCCGTTCATCGACGTCGGCATGGGAGTGGGAGAGACCGACGGCCGAATGAGCGGCCTGCTCCGCGTGGTCACCAGCATTCCCGGGGGACGCGATCACGTCCACGACCGAAATCGCATACCCGACGCGCCCGCCCACGACGATGAGTATGGGCGGAACATCCAGATCGCCGACCTGAACACCCTCAACGCGACGATGGCCGTCATTCGGTGGAAACGTCACATCGGCTTCTACGCCGACGGGACCAGGGAAGGGTTTTCCACATATTCCGTCTTTACGAATGACATCACCAACGAGGACCAGCTGTGACTGGGGTTGAGCACCTCAAGTCAGCGTTCGTCGAGTCCTTTCCACCACGGCTGGACCCGGGCGTACTCTACATCTGTCTCCGGTTCAACACATGCGGTCACCTGTGCTGCTGCGGGTGCGGCGAGGAAGTGATCACGCCACTTTCCCCCGCCCGGTGGTCATTCACATACGACGGTGAGAACGTAAGCATGTCCCCATCCATCGGTAGCTGGGCGTTGCCCTGCAGGTCGCACTATCTGATCACACAAGGCGACATCATATGGAGCCGCCGGTTCTCTCCCCACCAGATCGAGGCGGCACGGAGCGGCGACAGGCACGCGTTAAGAAACGAGGACCAGCAGGTGCCTTCAGTTGGGCCGACCCGGTGCCGCCCATGGTGGCGCTGGCTCGTGCGACGGTGACGAAATGGACCAATTGCTCTCACTGATCGGCACAAACCTGCCGACGTTGCTCATCCCTGTTGCAAGCGGGATCGCGTTTTGGCTGGCCAAGGCGATTCTCATCGGCGTTCTCCAGGGCACATGGTGGCTACTCTCCGCGATTGGCCGCACGATTGTCAACACAGTCAGCTGGACGATCGGGTGGTTTTGAGGCAACATGCCCGTTGAATCCGGCTACACGACCCGCCGCTCAGGGCGGCGGGCATCTGGGTTCGCCCGTAGGCGCCGGCCGCCGCTGCGCTTGGACTCGCGCATACCTGGGTACGTCATGCTTAAATCGCCCTTCACTGCGGTAGCTTCAGTTGTCTCGGCTGCTCGCTCAAGCAATTGGGCGCTACTGAAAGATTGCGACTTTGTCGCTCACCGTATGGTGAAGCTCGCTTGCGGGCGTTGATTGATTGCCCTGCCGTCGCGTCGCGACGAGCAGCCGAGTTCATAACAACGGGGGATGCCATGAGTGAGTTGGAACGAGTTGCTGCGAGGTCGTATAAGTCCTACAGAGCACGGCTAGTAGCTTCCAATCGTCTGCAGGCTCGACAGCGAGCTTGGAACACCTGTCTGTTGGCGTTATCTGTCGCCACGACGGTGGCTTCAATTGCCCTGCTTAGTGACGGGACGATGTACGGCAATGCCGGGCCAACCGTGCTTGTATGCGTGTCCGTTGGAGCGTTGATTTCGTCGCTCGTTGCCGCCGGGCTTAACTACGGGGGGAGAAGCCGGGATATGTTCATGAATTACCGCGCACTGCAGCGGCTCTCTGTAGAAGCTGAGTCGATGCTCGATCGCGAGTTCGTCCACGACGAAGAAGTTTCCAAACTCACCGAACGGCACAATGCCCTGTTGGACGACTCCGAGAATCACACGTCGGCAGACCATAAATCCGCAGATCCGGAAGCTCCAATCAGCATCTGGGTCCTCAGGCGCGCACAGTGGCTGACAAATCTTCCTTATCTCGCGCTGAGTGTTCCAGTGCTAGTTGTCTGGCCCTTCGCCCACTGGGCACTTCGAGGGGGTAAGTAATCTGACTGCTTCTGCGATCTTCCGAAGATCAACAACAAAGCGACATCTTCACAACATCTATCGCTCTTACGTCATGGAAACCTTGGCTGTCGGGCGAGATGGTCAGCGTGCGCGAGCACTCGAGAACGAATGGCCCGAAACGGTCTCGCCGGGCCGTGCCTGACAAACTCTCCAACATGGTGAGACTGATGACCGGGTCAACGGTTTCGAAGGATCATGCAACAGCTCTGACGCCAAGAGGCATCGCCGAAGCCGCCGGCCCCCGCCTCTGAGCATTGCCGTCGGCTACCGCCGAACAGGTCATAGATCTCTACCGGACCCTTGGCGGGATCCAAGATGCGCCAAGAGTTAACGCGGCGACCGTCGTCATGCCTGATCTCATCGGCGATGTGCATGTGTCCGTGGGCGACAATGGCTGGGCGGAGGGCCGCGCATACCTTCGTGACGCGATCGCGCGATGCCGCCGCGTAGGCGAGCGCAGTATCGCTCCAGCCGTAAGGTCTGCGCATCTCACGGGAGGATAACGGGGAGCGGCCTTGAGGGATCCAACGGCACTCCTCCGCCCGCGACATTCTCTTTCCGCCTCATTTGAGCGGGGCTTACAAGTGCTGCTCCGGCCAGAGGCCAGCATGCCGCCGGATTACCCATATCCTGAATCATGACCGCCGCCAGCCCGTCTTTACCCTTAACATTCAAAAACCCTCCCGGCTGGCCGCCGCCATCTAACGAGTGGATTTCGTCACACCTCGGCTGGAACCCGCCACTCGGATGGACACCCGAATCCAACTGTTTTCCAGCACCCCACAATTGGAAATACTGGAGGAAAGACCCCACAGGGTGGCGGATGTACTCGAAGCCTGTGCTCGCATCCGCGAAGGTTTCCATCTGGATCGGGCTGGGAGTATTCGTCGCCGGCATCGTGCTGACATCGGTCGGCTTCGCAGCAGCCGCGACGAGCGGAGGCTCATATCTAGCGCTCTGGGGGGCGATTGTCTTTGGCCCCCTCCAAGTCGTTCGAGGAGTCATCAGTATCCGCCGATCCAACGCGGAATTGCTGGCAATTCTGCTCGCAAATGCACAACTGGTCAAAATTGCCAATGATCAAGCCGCATACGCGCATTACTTGAAGCAGATGGGTGCTAACAGATGACCCCTGAGGCCGCAGCAGCGATCTTGAACGTGAAGGTGTCCGCGACAAGGACCGAAATCGATGCGGCCTATCGATTGCGCGCGAGAATGAGCCACCCTGACCGTTTTGCCGGAGCGCCCGCCGCCGATATCAAGGCGGCCAGCGCCGAATTCGTTCGCATCTCGGATGCGCGTGATGTCCTTCGCGCTCGGATACCGACACATGCGTCGCCTCGAACCGAATCCCCGCAACCGCGGCCCACAAGAGAACCGACCCTCAGCTTCGAGGAATTCGTGCGGGCCTCCGACACCTATCGCTGGCACGACGGGCAAACCTCCGGCCGCCGAAGCGATGGAGCGCCCTTCGAATCGTCAGAAGATACAACGAGGCTCTCGTCGACAGCACCGAAAAGAGCCCTGTTCTTTCGTGGCTGGTGGCCAGTCGCGTTGACGATTGCGGCACTAATTGCCCTGGCTTCGGGGATGGCAACTTCGGCGGCAAACAAAACCGCATTTGGGAATAGCGAATCAGGTAGCAGCATCATCGACCACGTTCATCAGGAAGTGGTGGTGGACCAACCTTCAGTCCAGAAGCACTGCGAGGCCGGCTTCAAGTGCTGGATGTGGACGCTCACGTCTGATTCGAGCTGCCCCAGCGCGTCGGTTACGATCCGCCTCACCTCAACTTTAGGAGGACCGACTACCGAGACGGCGAGAAAGTACATTGCTCTCACGGCAAATCAGCCCGTTCGTTTGCTCCACGAGTCGACTGCCTCGGCGAATGTCTACGCCAGCATTGATGCCATCACGTGTTAGCCGGCCGGGTCTTTGGATGCTCCGGTTTCCCCTCGGCCACCCCCGAGAGGGATGCTGTGGTTCTCTAAAAAGGAGACTTAGAACCAGTGTCTGGAATCATTCGCATGACGCGTACCTGTCATACGTTGTGACGCAATCAGGATTCCCGGTTCCGGACGAGCCCGCCATCATCCAGATCGCAAGACCAATGCCGACGGCGATCGCGGTCATCATCCACCACGCCATTGGAACGGAGGGTTTCGATGAGACGCCTTTCGTCTTGGACGGCGCCGGAGCAGGAATGGCGAAACCCGCAACGATGAACAATCCCGCCACGGCGAGGTCGAGCGCCACCCACACTGGTTGGGGAAGGCGTATTACGTCCGCCGGAGCCCACAAGACGATCATGGGCAGAAAGAGACCCAGCCAACGCGGGTGCCCAGCTCGAAGCGCAAAAACGGCCAGAAGGACTGCTCCCACCGTCACGACATATCGAAGGAATTGGTAGTACCCGAACGGGAGGTCGAATGCGCCGACAAGCAGGACACCCGCGGAAGCCGTGGCGGCAACGAGCGCCGGGTAACGGTCGAGGAGCACACCCTTATCGAGATCTCGATCAGCTGACATATTCAGAGTCTATGGTTGGCCCGCGCCCATGAGGTACGCGCCGAAGCGCGGCCAGAAGCCGAATCCGTGAATCGGCGCAAGCCCTGAAACCAGCGACCGGACGTGCCCGCCTTTGCGCCGGGGACATACAATACGGCCACCGGGAACCTCTACGCCCAGGCCGACGAGCCGGAGCTTCGGGGCCCGTCCGAGCCGGTCCGGACTGGAGGGTCGGCGCCGCCGGCGACCGTCGACACCGCGCTGAACCTTCAGTTCTCCCACCTTGCGGACGTCGACCCGGACCAGCTGAACTGAGCTGAGCTGAGCTGAGCTGAGCGTGACCGACAGGCCTTTCGCGCGCCGATAACGTCCTACTACGTTAGGTGCCGGCCGGCGCCGGCACGGCCAAATCGACCCCCTCGGACTGCCACGCGCCGTAGCTGACGCCCGTCCCGCGCACCTTCCACTCGGTGCGACCGTTGGTGGTGCGCCCGAAGACTACGGCCGCCGCCGCACTGGGACTGGCGAAGACCTGATCGTGGACGAAGAACTTAGTCTGCCCATCCGGCGATAGCACCGTCGTCCCATCGCGGTCGAGCTTCTCTTTGAGCCGTCCATAGCCGTCTGCGGGAGAACCCGTCCACGCCAACCGGGTTCGGGACCCCTCCAGCACAGTGAATTCTCCGTCGATTTCCCGTGCCGTGGCCATCAGGCCGTCCTTCTTCAACCCCAGGTCGAACAGCGGTGACTCGTGCCACGCGGGAGAGCCCCCGGGTCGAACGGACATGGTGTCCCTCGCGTGCGCGACTGATCGGAAGATGTTGACGCCGAGGACCGGGAAGACGATCTGGGCCTGGGCGATGAAGTACTCCATGTCCGACACATCTGCTTCGGGAAGCAGGATCGGAATGGGCGCAGTGGAATTGGTGAGCTTCGCGCGATTGGCTTCCCGGGCGATGGTAATGAAGCGGCTCTCCAGGTATCGGGCGTGAGCCTTGGTAAGGTTCGTGTCTTTGCTGGTGAGCACAATGGCGCGGACCCAGAAATCCTTCCCGCCTTGTTCCTCCGAACGGGCGTGCTGATAGAGCCGCCTGCTGACGTCGTCCCCCTCGCCGATGTAAGCCAGCGCACCACCCAAGCTGTCGGGATCGTCACCGATCAAGACGTAGATCCCCGTGCGACTCGTTTCGGGACGTTTGAGCAAGCTTGCAAGATCCGAACGCGGCGCGGCCACCACATGCCCGGTCCAGTTCATGATCTCGGCCGTCAGCAAGCCGCCTGGCGTTCCATCCGCCAAGAACAACCGCACAGATTTTCCAACACTCATAGAGTCAGTCTCGTAGATTTCGGACCGACCCGAGTTCACCTCGCATCGAGAACAGGACCGACGCGCGGGGCGTGCACAATTCATCCACCCTTGGACATGCCCCCGTCTCACCAAACGTCGTCGTCCCTCAGGCCATTGCATTCAAGGTCAACCATTCGGAGACCCGCCGTCGTGCCACACGGCGACACCGCCGCTAGCCTGCGCCGCATTTTTGCTCCTCGATCTGCGCAAGCGCTGAGTCGAGCGTCCTCATGGTGACATCCTCTGCCGTGAGTGACCGATCTCAAATGAGATCCGATGCGGTGGAGGCGAGCGATCGGATAGGACCGCCTTTCCACCGGGTGTGGACAGCGCACGAATGTCGGCTCCGGACCGTAGGGTCAGGGACATGGATATCACCGGGGGAACAGGAACACTCAGCAGGGCCGTGAAGGACAAGACCACGCCGCTGCGTCAATATCTGCAAGTCACGTTCCCGAACCCACGCCGGTTACAGCAGGAGTACAAGGCCCACGCCGGCGAGCTCATCGTGGGCAGCTCGGGCGCGCCGCCCGCTACTGTCGGGACCGCGGTTGACCTCATGATCAGGTTCCTGCTTGACCCGACTGATGTTCCCCTTTCCGCGCGAATTCTGTTTCCCTTTCCGGCTTACGTGGATGTTGTGGACGACCTGGCCCGCATTGCTGGGAACTCGCTTCGTGACGGTGCGACCGGCAACGACGCCTTTGCCCGCGCCGTCTGGGGACTCGCGCTGTGCGTTGAGGCCCACCGAGCTGGACCGCTCAACTCGCCGTTCGTGTCCGAGCTCTTCATCCACGGTGGTTTTGATGTCGAAACCATGCTGGCCCAGGCCACGCCCGCAGCGCTCGTTGAACTCGCCGCGCTCAGGACGACGGCAGAGCAGCACCTGATCCGACGCTTGGATCGGCCCTTTCATCTCGGTCCCGAGTTCGACGCGTCCACGCGCGACGGCGGCATCGATAGGCGACTCATCGCAGCCGAAGCGGATCTGATCTGTGACGGCCTGCTCCTCGATATCAAGACTCAACTCGGCGGGAAGAACAGTGTGGGCGTCCGGAAGGACACGCTCAGTCCCGATCACCTGTATCAGCTGATCGCCTACGCGCTGCTGGACTATTCCGACACCTACGGCATCAACCGCCTCGGCTTGTATTCCGCCCGCTACGGAGGTTTACATGTCTGGTCTCTCCACCACGTCACCTCCACAATGGCAGGAGAGCACGTCAACTTCCGCGAGCTCCGCCAGGAGATTTGGGACATGCTCCACAAGTAGGCCATGGCATTGGGACGCAGTTTGCCGAAGCCAATGGCGCAGCCTGGTTGCGGTCACAGCGCTGACCTCAGCAGGGTGACAGGGTGACGGGCCAGCAGCTCAGAACAAGTCGGTCGTTGGCGGAGTGATTCGGAGCTCAAATGAAATGGCCCTGAATCTGCATCGAGCGAAGTTCCGGCTCAGACCAATCCGAGTGACGCGTGTACCAGCGAACGGTATGCCTCTGGATCGTGTCTATGTATCTTGGCGTTCGCGCGGGAGTAATGAGGCATTCGTTTGACCGAGTCTGTAGTGAGCCCGAGCTCCTGCTCGATAAGCGCCGCGTGCCTCGCCACCGATTGATAGGTCTTTCCTCCTACACAGACGATGGACTCGACTGCGCCCAGAATCTCTGCCTGTCGGATCAGAGACCGCACCGCAAGCAGGATCTCGTCAGGTTTCGAACGAACGAGGCGAGAGTCTGATTCAGCAATAGCAGGGTGCAAGTCGGTCATGTACGAACCCCAAAGTGGTGTGCCGACAAAAGCCTCCGCAAGAAAAATATCGTTGTGCTTCCGGGCCGGATTGTGAAAGTTCGCCCAGTCCGGTGTGGTCGCCGCGGTCTCGCGGACCCTATCGGTTCCCGGGTTGAGAGAAACAACCATCGCTCGACCGTGCATCGTGGCTCGCGCTTGATCATTCGGAAATGACGCGGTGCCGGTCAACGCGCCGGAAGCATCAAGTTCCCAAACTGCCCACGACGCTTCTCGTCGATAATCGCTCATCGCAACAAATAGGTCCACGTGTTTCCTTCAATTTTGGAATTGGTGATGATGGTGTCACCACACTGAGCCGGTTCCTACTTCGTTGGGCCGTCCTGGCGCCACATGCCTAACCTATCGCCAGCTGGGAACAGTCGAAGTGAGGTAATAACCTGTTCGGCGGTAGCCGACGGAGCTGATTCAAGCCGCGGGGCCCGCGGCTTGAGCGATGCTTCTTGGCGACGAAGCTGTTGCACGATCCTTCGAAACGTGCCGAACCGTTCACCAGTTCTCAACAGGCTGGAGAATATGTCAGGCACAGCCTATGAGTGCCCCAGTACGTGTCCTCAACAAACCCAGGTCCACCCGAAGTCCGTCAGGTTGAGTAGACCCATGTTTCGAACCTCGCCATCGTTAGCGAGTGAGTAAACTCGGCGGCCGTCGCCAAGCTCGATCTCATCGGCGACGTGCATATGCCCGTGGACGACAACCGCGGGGTTCACCGCCTCCCAAACCTGGGTGACCCGGTCGCGCGCTGCGGCCGCGTAGGCCAGTGCCGTATCGCTCCATCCGAACGCGTTAGAGCCGAGAATCTTCTCGACGGCAGCCGTGCCCCCGTTCACCGACTCGTGGGTGATGAGGACGTCGACGGGGCCGCCGGCGATCGCATTCTCCACGTCCTCATCCGTGGGGGCTTCGGTCAGCCACCACGTCTTCCCTATCCGGCGATTCGCATAGTCGAGTGAGGCACCACCGCCGAACGACAGAAACGTGCGTGAGCCGAGGGCGAAACGGTACCCGCGCGGCAACGCCCAGACCGCTTTACTGAAGCGCACAGCCTCGCCGGGATGCTGTGCGAACGCCTCGTCGAGCCGATCCCAATCTTCGTGGTTTCCCGGCGTCACGAGAACGCGTTCGATGCCCGCACGGTGGCACCAGTAGTCGACACTGTCGAGGAAGCTCTTGCCCTCGGGTCCCGGCCAAAAAGCAAAATCTCCGACGTGGAGGATCGTGCGGGTCCCAGGGGCTTGCCGGGCGAGGAAGGGAATAGCTTTCTGCACCCAAGAGACGTTCGCGTGCCAATCTCCGGCGACCGCGACACGCGTTTCTCCGCTCAAGGACAGGTCAGCGATCAAGGGAATGTTCGAATGGGTCATCGTCCGCTCCAGTCGATGTGGATGTAGAGGATGTACTCGCCGAGAACGTCCACGGCGATCCAGCGGTCGCGAACGAGCGCGTGGAGCTCAGCGCTGCCCAGGGTCACGGACTGTGAACCGTATCGTCGGCCGAAGAGAAAGAGGCCGTCACGATCCAGCCGCGGTCGGCGAATAGCGAGGTGGCGTGCTTCGCCGCTGTCGGTGATGTCGGCCGTTGCTTTGTCGTCGTCTGTCGCCATCATTTGCTCATTTCATCGGTGTCGGCAGTCCAGCTGAGCCAGGTCGCGTCGCAATACCTGTGGCGGCCGATGAGCGGCGGACCGATCGATCCCGCCTATCGCACAGTGTGGCCGGAATCATTCCTACTGCCGCAGAATCTGGCAGCTTTGCATTCCTGCACGGATTCCGTCGGGGGCTGGACGCTGTCGTGCCCGCCTCCAGCTGGGGAGCCGTGTTGCGCGTCGGAGCGACAGACCGGACTGGGCCCACGATTGGTCTCAGTCCTCACCGGTGGTCAAGGTCGCGGGCCTCGGTGACCTTGCGCGTCGTCGACGCTCCCCAACTCCAGAATTCGACCTCGTTCAGCAACGCGGTTCGACGTTGGGAGAGCTTCCCTCGGTGGTAAGCCATCCGATTCTTCGCCGCCCACCCCGCGAGCGCGCTTTCGGCGGGAGTGGATCGTAGTTTGGGGGCCTCCCGATGGGTCCGTGTGAACTGGATGTATGCGTCATAGATCGTGTGCCAGGCGTCTTCGAGGGGGTTGAAGCTAAGCCCGCCGTTCAGCGGGGCATTTGTGAGCTCCCACGAAAGCAGTCCCAGGGCACGATGGCTTGCACGCTTAGACTCCGAGGTTCTCGACAATGCGCTCACGCCGGTTCGACTTAGGGAACAGAATATTGCCGGGCTGCAGGTGCCAGCAAATGACGACCCGCGAAGAGCGGGTACTTACCCTGGCCGAGGGGCCCCCACTCCTCGATCTCGATCCCGTGGTCGCGCGCGAAAGCGGTGACCTCCGGCTGTTGGTGGGCGGGGTGAAGTTCGATCTAGTTGACGGCCGGCACGACGTCCGTCTCACCGAGCAGACGTTGCAGGCGCGGGACGAGGAAGTTGGAAATGCCGATCGAGCGCGCCCGGCCGGAGGCGCGGATCTGCTCCAACGCCTGACCCGCGCAGCCCCAGGAGGCCGACCGGGGAACAATCCGCGACGACGGCCAGAGCCAAACCGAGAACGCCGAGCCAACATGGGTGTGTTCACCGGCCGGGCCTGAAAGACAGAGCAACAATTTCGCAGTGCTCGCGCTCGCGCTCTCCGGAGCGGGACGACGGTGAGTGGAGCTCATCACCCAGGGCGGAACATTCAACTCCAGGTTGTAAACGGATTCTCCATGGCTTATATTAAGTAATGGAATAAATCTAAGGAGTCATCATTAGTTCAACGACGAGTACTCACATCGGTGCAATGGCCGCTCTGCCCGCAGAACCGTCGTTCGGATCGCACCCGGGTCACCTGGGCGATGAAATGATCCGTCTGGACAGATTCCCGACGAATTTCGTTTGGGGACTCGCGACGGCGGCGTACCAGATCGAGGGGGCCGCGTCCGAGGGTGGGCGCGGGCCGAGCATTTGGGACACGTTTGCGCACACACCAGGCCGCACGAAAAACGCCGATACTGGGGATGTTGCTTGCGACCACTATCATCGGTGGCCCGCGGACCTCGATCTGCTCAAGGAACTTGGCGTGTCGAACTATCGCCTCTCCGTGTCCTGGTCTCGTCTCCAGCCAGGCGGTAGCGGCGACCTGAACCCGGAGGGTGTTGCCTTCTACCGCGCAATATTGGCGGGAATGCGGGAGCGTGACATTGCGCCATATGTGACGCTGTATCACTGGGACCTACCGCAGGAGCTAGAGGACCTGGGCGGCTGGGGTGATCGAGAGACCGCGTTCCGCTTTGCGGACTTCGCTGCTCAGACCGTGTCAGCCCTGGGCGACTTGGCGTCGACGTGGATCACTTTGAACGAACCGTGGTGCTCCGCGTTCCTCGGATATGGTTCCGGGGCGCACGCGCCCGGTCGACAAGACCTGAACGTTGCAGTTCGTGCGGCCCATCACCTCAACCTTGCGCATGGGCTAGCTACAGCGGCTATCCGGGCCATTGACCCCAGTGCCCGCATCGGCGTCACGAATATCGTTACGGACATCGTCCCCGCCTCCTCCCTAGCCGGAGATCAGGCTGCCGCCGCTCGGTTAGACGCTGTTAGCAATCTCGTCTTCCTTGAGCCGGTATTTCACGGCAGGTACTCAGCTGGCGTTCACGCTGCCCTCGACGCATATGGTCTCCGCGATGCCATCGAACCAGAGGACCTGGCCATCATTCACGCCCCGCTGGACTTCGCCGGGATTAATCACTACCAGCGCGTGATCGCTCACGATGACGCGTCGACTCCTTTTTCTGTCAGGGAAGTGGCGGCACAGCCGGCGACGACGTCATTTGGTTGGTCAGTCATCCCCGAATCCATGACGGCCGTTCTCCAACGAGTTGCCCGCGAGTTCACTTCCGTACCCCTGTATGTCACCGAAAGCGGCGCCAGCTACCACGACTACGTCGATCCGAACGGAGACGTCATCGACACGGATCGAGTCGCCTATCTCCGCGGCTACATTGACGCTGCCGGCCAAGCGATCGCCGCGGGCGTCAACCTCAAGGGCTACTTCGTGTGGTCGTTCCTGGACAACTTCGAGTGGGGCGAGGGCTATAGCAAACGCTTCGGCCTGGTCTACGTCGACTACCGAACCCAAGTGAGGATCCCCAAACTTAGCGCGCGGTGGTACACCGCTTTGATCGGTGCCCACCGGGCACTCAGCGTCCAAAATCCTGTTTCTGCCTAACATCCCAACCCCATCGAAAGGAACACCTCAATGTCGAGATCCCGCACCAAATGGATCCTTCCCCTCGCCGCCGGCGTCGCTGCCAGCGTCCTTGCCCTCTCTGCCTGCTCCAGCGGCGCGTCCGGCAGCGCCTCCGGTGTTCCCTCCGACAAACCTCTCACCGTCTGGGTGATGGGAGACAGCTCGAAGAAGTTCGAAACCCTCGTCGAACCGTTCACCAAGAGCACGGGAATCAAGGTCGACGCTGTCGCCATCCCCTGGGACAGCATCGATCAGAAGCTCACCACCGCCGTCGCCTCAGGTAACGGCCCGGACGTCGTGCAGATCGGCGTGTCAAAGATCCGTTCCTTCGCCGACACCGGCGGGTTGCTCACCCTGGACCAGGCAACGATTGCCAACTATCCGAACCTCGCAGCCGACAAGTTCGTGGCCGGCGCATCCGGAGAGGCCACCGCTGTCGCTGGCAAAGTTGTCAGCATCCCGTGGGTCAGTGACACCAGAGTGCTGTTCTACCGCTCCGACATTCTCTCAGCCAGCGGCATCTCAAAGCCGCCTACCACGTGGGACGAACTCCGGGGCGACGCTAAGACTCTCACCGCCCGCGGCGCCGGCAATTACGGCTACTACATTCCGCAGTGGGATAGCGCTTTGCCGGTGGAAATGACGTGGGACCAGGGCGGTGACGTGGTGGATAAGACGGGCAACATCGATTTCAACACGCCCGCGTTCCACAAGGCCGTCGACGTTTACGCAGGCCTGTATGCGGACGGCAGCGTACCCACCAACAGTGACTTCGACCAGGTGCAGGGATTCACGTCCGGCGCCACGCCGATGGTCGTCAGCGGTCCCTACCTCGCCTCTGCGATCACCGCCGCAGCCCCCGAGCTGGCCGGCAAATGGTCGGCGGTTCCGCTGCCATCGGCGAAAGCAGGTACGTCGCTGCTCGCCGGGTCTAACCTCGGCGTCTTCGCCAAGACCGCGAACAAGGACGGCGCCCTGCAACTGCTGAACTACCTCTCCGACACCGCGACGCAGGTCTCCTGGTACAAGGCAGACGGCGACCTTCCCACGGTCAAGACCGCTTTGACTGATGACTCACTGGTGTCAGACCCGTTGTTCAACGTCTACGCCAAGCAGTTGGCCGACTCCAAGCTGCTGCCGCTGGTGTCGAACTGGGACGGCGTCACCGGAAAGGCTCTGCTCGATAGCCTGAACTCCATCGTTCTCAACCACGCCGATCGGGACAGCACATTGAACACGCTCTACGCGTCCACCGCGGGCCAGTCGGTCAAGTAACCCACCATCGGGTCTTGGGGCGGAGCCTGCTTGCGCTCCGCCCCAAGGCCCCACAAGGATCGGGACAAACCATGAAGATTCGCGCTACGCCCTACGTTCTCATCGCCCCTGCGACACTCCTCCTGCTTGCTTTCGGCGTGCTGCCCATCCTGATTGCGGGCTTCGTCAGTTTCACTGACATGAACCTCGCCGGGTTGGGTGATTGGTCGGTGATCAAGTTCATCGGCCTCAACAACTACACTCAACTTTTCGCCGACCCGGCCTTCTGGCAGTCACTCGGGAATACTGCCTTCTTCGCCCTGATCGGCGTGCCGTCTGTCATTATCTCCTCGCTGATCGTCGCCCTGCTGCTCAACCGCAGCAACAGCCGCTTCTACCGCGCGCTGCGCTCCTTATACTTCCTACCCGCCATCACCGCGATCGTCGCCATCGCATTGGTTTGGGGGTACCTCTACAACACCCAGTTCGGCCTATTCAACTACCTGCTGTCCCTCGTGGGGGTACCGCCGGTGCAGTGGCTCAGCGATCCGCTTCTGGCGAAGTTCTCCGTCGCGTTCGTTGCCATCTGGCGGGGGACCGGTTTGAACATCATCATCTTCCTAGCTGCCCTCCAGGGCGTGCCTCGCGAATATTTGGAAGCGGCGTCGTTAGACGGTGCCTCGGAAATCCGCAAGACCGTCTCGATTGTCATCCCGTTGCTGCGGTTCGCGATCTTCTTCGTCATGATCACAACGGTCATCGCGTGGCTCCAATTCTTCGACGAACCATTCGTGTTGACCAAGGGCGGCCCGATCGGCGCCACCACTTCCATATCCCTGTTCCTTTTCCAGAAAGGATTCAGCGGAAGCCAATTCGGCTATGCGAGCGCAGGCTCCGTAATCCTGTTTCTGATCATCGCAGTGATCACCCTCGCCCAACTGCGTGCAAGGAAAACCGATGTCGAATACTAAGCTCCAACCCCCCATGACCAAAGCAACATCGCCCGTCCAGCATGAGCAGGCGGCGTGCAACCCGCGACCGGCCAAGCGCAAGTCGCGCAGTCACGCCAATCGGCTGACCATCATCGTCGGCATCGTGCTGGGGCTTGGTGCGCTGGCCACCGCGTTCCCATTCATCTGGATGTTGACCTCGTCACTGAAACCCCGCAGCGAAAGCGTGGCGTACCCGCCAAGGATCCTGCCGCAGAAACCCACCTTCGAGTTCTTCGTCCAACTCTTCCAGGACCTCGACTTCGGCCGGTACCTGCTCAATACCATCGGGCTTGTCCTGATCAGCATGATCGGGCTCCTGCTCATGGCCATGGCCGGTTACGGCTTCGCGAAATTTACATTCCGCGGGCGCGACGCGCTCTTCTTCCTTGTCCTAGTGACCATGATGATCCCAGTTCAGGTGACGATGATTCCCACGTACCTCATCTTGAACGGTATGAAACTCACCAACACCATCGT
Source organism: Cryobacterium sp. RTC2.1 (assembly GCF_035018685.1). Lineage (NCBI taxonomy): Bacteria > Bacillati > Actinomycetota > Actinomycetes > Micrococcales > Microbacteriaceae > Cryobacterium > Cryobacterium sp. RTC2.1. The sequence continues at coordinate 19,242 of NZ_JASJXJ010000006.1, read as the reverse complement.
CGGGATTGCCCTCCCCACCCTGGTTAGTGGATTCAGTGTCTTCCTCTTCCGGCAGTTCATGACGACCATTCCCTCGGAAATGATGGAAGCGGCACGCATTGACGGAGCCGGAGAGTTCAGGGTCTTCCTACAAATCGTGCTACCACTGTCGAAACCGATCTTGGCGGTCCAAGTCATTCTGACGTTCATCGCCAGCTGGAACAGCTTCCTCTGGCCCTTGATCATCGCCAACGACGAACACCTTTACACCCTCTCCGTTGGTATCGCGCTTCTGAATCAGCAGATCGCGACGAATCCCTCCCTGCAAATGGCAGCCGCGACGCTGATGGTGGTCCCGATCCTCATCATCTTCGTAGTCTTCCAACGCTACGTCGTTCAAGGATTCTCCCTTTCCGGACTGAAATAGGACAACATGACAAACCCCACCCGCTTCAACGGATACGTTCACGCTCACAAGGCGGAGTTGGTCGACGGCACCGGTGCCCCGCTCCTGCTTCACGGTATCGGCCTTGGGAACTGGCTGCTCGCCGAAGGCTACATGTGGAAGTTCGGCGATGAGATGAGCTCACCGCGGCAGATCGAGGCACGTATTACCGACCTCCTCGGCGCGGAACGGGCACTCGAGTTCTGGGCCCGCTACCGCGACGCGTTCATCACCGAAGCGGACATCCAACGCATCGCCGAACTCGGCTTTGACCATGTCCGGCTGCCGATCAACTCGCGCGGCCTCATGGACGACAGCGGCAACTGGATCGAAACCGGATTCATTCTCATCGACCGGGCAATCCAGTGGTGCGAGCGGCACAACCTGTGGATTTTGCTCGATCTGCACGGAGCACCGGGCGGACAAACTGGAACGAATATCGACGATTCCCCTAACCTGAAGCCCGAACTGTTCATGGATGACCGCTATCGCAGGCAAACAGTGAAATTATGGCGAAAACTCGCCCGCCGATACCGCGACCGGACGAGTGTCCTCGGCTACGACCTGCTTAATGAACCCCTGCCGAACGAATGGCAACACATTTACGCTGACGAGCTCGTCGATTTCTACCGGGAGCTCACAGCTGCGATCCGTGAGATCGACCCTTATCACCTCATCGTCTACGAGGGCTCGCACTGGGCAACAAATTGGTCCATATTTACGGAGGTCATCGACCCGAACTCTGCCCTTCAATTCCATCGTTATTGGTGCCCGCCCGAACGGTCCAGCATTGCCGAATATTTGGAAGCCCGTGACCGGCTCGGGTTGCCGATCTACATGGGCGAGGGAGGCGAGAACACCCCGGAATGGATCTATTCGGCGACCCGCCTGTATGAGCAGCACAATATCGGCTGGAACTTCTGGCCATGGAAGAAACTCGACACCGACACGTCCCCGATATCAGTGAGCCCACCCGCCGACTGGAATTTGATCGCGGACCCGGAGGTAACTCTCGACCCCGAAGCTGCCCAGCACGTTCTCAATGAGCTGCTACACCGCATTGCTCTCCTCAACTGCTCCGTTCGCCCCGACGTTGTGAACGCGTTATTTGGCCGTCAACCACTTCGTATTCCAGCCTGGGGATATATTGAGGCCGATGCGGCAGCACCCACCCGGTTTTCACCGACAGCTGAGATCGATGGTCTGTGGCACCACACCGCCGGCGAACCATACAAGGATGCGGAAGTGCCACACATTGAGCTTCGCCCGGGGGCAGTCATGAGGTTCCCATTGGAAGCGCCACCCTCGACGTGGACGATCAACGCCGACGACCCATCCTCATTCGCCGTGACCTGGGAACAGGACCACCTGGCCGTGCGTGTGAACACACCTGCCCGGCTTATCAGCCTCGACCTCGAAGCCGAGTAGGTGCAGAGGTGAACACCGCAACGGGCTTCGCGAGGCGAGCCGAAGACCCAGACCAGCTCCATCATTGGTATCGTCGGACCACCATGAGCGTCGACCCAAACACCCGCCGACCTGCCCGCTCCTCGGCGGGTGCATCAACAGTGACGTCGCTCCGGCAGCGCAACAAGGGAGCCGTACTCAAGCAGATCATCCTCGCTGGCGAAACCACTCGAGCGGCACTAGCCAGCGACTGCGGCCTCTCGATGGCATCCGCAACCAACATGGTCACTGAACTGACCGGAGAGGGACTCGTCGAGGAAACCGGGTTGGTGTCCTCCCACGGCGGGCGGCCGATCTCCCTCTTGGCCCCTCGCGCGGACAGTGCCTACACGCTCGGCGTCGACGTCGGCGAACGTGGAGTCGCCGTCGAACTCTTTGACTTCCGGATGAACCGCGTCGACCGTGAATTCAGCGGCGGAGCAGAGCCCGAAACCGCCGCCAGCATCGTCGATGACCTGAATCAGGCCGTATTCGCCCTCCATCTCCGAAATCCCCACCGATGGGACCGCCTGCTTGGGATCGGACTCGGACTGCCCGGCCTGGTAGAGACCGAAGCAGACGGCGTTCAAGTGCTCTACGCCCAAAGCCTCGGCTGGCCTGCAATACCCATTTCGGAGCTCATCCGCGGTGACCTCCCAGTGTTCGCCGACAACGGCGCCAAAGCACAAACCAAAGCAGAACTCTGGTTCGGCGCGGCCCGCGGCGTCAATCACGCCTTAGTTGCTCTCCTCGGTCGCGGTGTCGGACTGGGAATCATCACCGACGGGGCACTAACCCATGGGGCAGCAGGAAGCGCAGGCGAGTGGGGGCACACCAAGGTACAAGTCAACGGCCGACTGTGCCGTTGCGGCAGCAGGGGATGCGTGGAAGCGTACCTTGGCGCAGACGCAATCCTTGCCGAATGGGAAGCCGCCGGAGGCCAATTCGAGGGCACCGGCTGGCGTGCTCTAGGCGACCTTCTCGACGCTGCAGAAAAAGGGGATCGAGCAGCCGGCCTGATCGTCACGAGCATCGTCGACACCCTTGGCGCAGCGGTCGGGAGCATGGTCAACCTGACCAACCCGGAGCGTGTGGTTGTCGGAGGTTGGGTCGGGAACCGATTAATGGAAGGCCTGCGGCCACGAATCGAGCAGTCGATCCGAACAAACGCCCTGGCGCGTCCCGGGAGCCAATTCACACTTCACACCTCCAGTTTTGGCGGAGACACGGTTGCGCTCGGGTCGGCGTTGATGCCCATCGAAGCTCTCATCCAGTCCCCCAACGTATAGTCGCGAACCATCAGGCAGTCAGCGACGGACCTCCGCGCAACAGTGTGACATGAACCCGCACGAACGAACGTCCCTGAATGTGTCGGGCGAACATTTGGTTTCTTCTCGATCGTTCGTCTAGCTGACTCTAGGCAGCGTGCTGAAGCAGTTGGGGAGCTTGCGCCCGTCGTTAATCCCGTTCTGGGGTTGGTGCTCGCTGATCAACACTGCAACAGCTGGGGAGCCGTGTTGCGCGTCGGAGCGACAGACCGGACTGGGCCCTCGATTGGTCTCAGTCCTTACCGGTGGTCAAGGTCGCGGGCCTCGGTGACCGTGCGCGTCTTCGACGCTCCCCAACTCCAGAATTCGACCTCGTTCAGCAACGCGGTTCGACGTTGGGAGAGCTTCCCTCGGTGGTAAGCCATCCGATTCTTCGCCGCCCACCCCGCGAGCGCGCTTTCGGCGGGAGCGGATCGTAGCTTCGGGGCCTCCCGATGGGTCCGTGTGAACTGGATATATGCGTTGTAGATCGCGTGCCAGGCGTCTTCGAGGGGGTTGAAGCTAAACCCCGGAATGCACTCGAGTCGGCACTTCTGATAGGTGCAGAGGCGGTCGGCTTTGAACGCCCTGCGCTGGTTTCTGACCCGGTTCACCAGGGTCATTTCTTCGGCACTGACCGCGCCGGCAGAGAGACGACGGTTTTCGCGGGGCATGCGGGATTCGCGTGCGACGAAGTTGCTGAGCGCTTCCGTGTTTCGGGTCCAGGCGATGACATCTCGACCGGGGTTGGTAGCCGCAGCGGCGCCCGCTGCGGTGCGTTCGGCGTTGTAGAAGATCAGGGATCGCACCTGGTCGGCGGTGAGGGTCGCCCTGTTGCGGAGTTCGAGTTGGGCGTAGTCGGCGTGGAGGAGCTCGAGTGGGGTTGGTTCGGACATGGGTGCCTTTCCGGCCCGCACGGGTGTGTGGGTCGGATAGGGCATGCGCGGCAGGTTCTCGTCGGCGGGTCGGAAGGTGTATTCCGGCACGGATCCGCGGTCGTTTCAGACCGGGATACCGTCCCTGCACCGGCGATCGCACCGACCGCCGAGAGGGATCGGAGGAATGGAAATGCCTGACTCAGTAGAGAAACGGACGCGCGTCCTGAACGCCGACGTGTATGACCAGTGGCGGCCGTTGTGGTCAACGGGTCGTGGAAGACGGGCAGTCGGATGCGTGCGGTGAGCACTTTGACGGGGCAGAGCGGCGGCCGATTCGCGATCGAGACCGCGTCGGGATCAACGTACTGGCTGGACCTGGACCGTGCGGTCATGCGCCGCCTACCAACGGTCGACGATCGCGCCAACGAACACGAGCTGCGCCGAGACGGCGCCGAGGTGGCACTGCTGCGTGTCGTGGAGTGCTCGATCGGACAGCCGATGCACCTCATCATCAACCTCCGCGTCGCCGGAGTCGTAGCGACCTCGCGCCGAACAACGACGGTGATGGCGATCACTCAACTAGATCCTGCTGGCCCAAACGAAGGGACCGCGACATGACCGCTGGACAAGCCCCCGAAGCTGCGGAACAGGCCTGGCCAGGCATCACCCGCCTGACCACTGAGCGCGACTCAGTGATCTTGGTGGATTGGGAACTGCGCGCCTACAACAGGGCACCTGGCGTCCTCGCGCGGCGCCTCTATGCGGACGAGCAGTGGCTGCGTTTCACAGATATCGGTTCGCTCGAAATTGGGAGGTGCGCCACGTTCGTCTCCCCGAGCCAGACTGCCGGCAACTACATCAGCTCGCCACTTGTCGCCATTGAACGGATGACGCAGGCCCGGGAACTCAGTGCGGCCGACATTGAGACTGTCCGATTCATCGGCGGGTACATCAACCGCCGTACTGTCCCGCCTCCTCGTCAGAACCATGACCGTGACTGAGGCCCACAGCGGCCCCACCACCCTTCTTAGGCCGACCTCTACTTGGCCCCAGCCCCACGATCATCCAGCGGGGGATCCTGATGCTCAATCTCATCACCAGCCCGGAAATCGATACCGATGACCCGGCACCGCCCTGCAGCAAAGCCACATCGAGTTCACAACCTGCACGGCCCAACGAAAGGACCAACCATGAGCGCTCCAGACAATGAACCTGTATTCGTGAACGAACTGACCGGCAAGGAGGGCGGAACCTGGCGGGTCGTGACGCGAGACAGCAACCACTACTTCGACCTGGACTTCGGGACCGTGACGCGTGTCCGCGGCGCAAACGCGGGTCCCACCATCAACGACCGGACCCGCCCTCTACGCACGATCGATGCCCTCCGGGTCGGCGAACGAGGCCGGTGGACCATGCTTACCGACGGGTGGTCCGACGACATCGACTACTACTGGGCTAATACGTCGCTCGTGGCACGGATCGAAGCCATCTGCCGCGAGGACCTTCCAGGAGCAAGCGATGTCACGCCCGACTAGAAGAAGCGGCGTATTCCCCTCCGTCGTCTCTAGGATTGGCTCGAGTTGGGGTCCCGACTGCCTGAGTCGAGAATGCGGTCGAACGGAACCGCCCGTGCCAGACGAGCGGGCCGCAATTCGTGAGAAATACGTTCCTCGCTTTGCCGTCCGGCATCCATCCGCCATCGCAACTGGCATCGCCATCCTTGTCGCGTCTGGGCGCAGATTCACTCACCCGTCGTGCGGCCCCGTTACCACCAAGACGGTGCAGACCGTAAAGTGCCGAGGCCCGCCAAGGGATCATCCATTGGTAGCTCCGAGTCGACGCGTCAACGCCCCATCGACGCGCACACGTAACTCACGTCGGTCGCCCGATTCGGGTGTTGCAGCGAGCTCGCAACAGCGCTGACCATTTGAAAATGGACTGACCAGGCCAGGACACCGCAATATCGAGACGAGGTCAAGTGTCTACGTTCCGCGCAAGCAATGAAACCCACGGCAGGGTGCTTCCTCAGCCTTGCCCTCTGGAAGCGTCTGGAAACGAACCCCCTCGGGAGGGGGCGAAACACAAGACAGCAGACGGCCAAAGTAATTCGGCCCGAAAGACTGACGCGGGACATCGCCGAGGGGAGACTGCGGGGACTTCGTCTGGCCCCCGCGGCGCCATTCCCCGTGCGCCTCAGGGCGCCGGGGAAAACATCGGTCGTAAGGCCGTTCCTACGATCGCCTACGTGGCGGTCCTAGGCAGAGACGGGAAGCCGTTGATGCCAGCCCACCCGGCCCGGGTCAAGCAGCTCCTTGACACGGGCCGGGCTGTGGTTGCTTGTGGAACACCCTTCGTCATCCGACTCAAAGATCGAAAAGCGAATGACTCTGGGACCGTCGTGCCTGGAGTGGTCGTTGGCATTGATCCCGGCTCGAGATACGCCGGGATGGCCGTATTCGTGGACTACTCAGACGATTCTTCGGGCGAGACGGTCGTCCGCAGGAAAGGCGTCTTTGCAGTTCAAGTTAACTTTCGTGGATATTTGATTCATTCGAAGCTCGGATCACGCGCAGGGCGAAGACGAGCGCGACGGTCGCGTAACACTCGCTATCGCAGTCCGCGTTTCTTGAACCGACGACGAGCCAGAGGATGGCTGCCACCTTCCCTCGCTCACCGGATCAACGCGACAATGGCCATGCTCGCTAAACTCCGAACCTGGTTTCCGGTGAAAAAAATCTATCTGGAGTACAACAAGTTTGATGCGCGGGCGATATTGGAGCCCCATGTTCAGGGCGTCGAATATCAACGCGGCGAGTTATTTGAGTACGAAGTCCGCGAGTTCCTCTTGGAAACGCGTGGTCGACAGTGCGCCTATTGTGACGCGGCGGATGCCTTCTTGACCATCGATCATATTCAGCCGCGGGCGCGAGGGGGCACGAACCGTGTCTCGAATCTGACCCTTGCGTGCGTTGCGTGCAACCAAGCCAAAGGAGCGATGGCGGTAGATGAGTTCGTGAGCGACGCCAGCCGATTGGCTCGAATCCTGTCGAGCACGCGCCGTTCGCTTTCTGATGCAGCGGCCGTCAATTCGACGATGAAGGCTCTCATCGACGCGCTCAGGGCCACCCACTTGCCAGTCACAACGCACTCGAGTGCCCGCACGAAATACAACAGGGCAAGATCAGGGCTACCAAAGAGCCACTGCATCGACGCCCTCTCCGTCGGCCTCGTCGACTCAATCATGAACTATCCGGCGAAAATCTACCTGGCCTCCGCCACCGGACGAGGCCAATATCAACGAACGAAACCAGATCGCTTTGGCTTTCCCCGCAAGCCGTACACGGCCTTTCCCCGCACGAAGCGCCATTTTGGCTTCACCACCGGCGATCATGTCCGGGCGGTCGTGCCCGCCGGCAAGAACGCCGGGGTTCATGTGGGCCGAGTAGCCATACGCACGAGCGGTTCGTTCAACCTCAGAACAGGATTCCGCACGCTTCACGGTATCCGTCACACTCATTTCATCTTGTTGGCTCGAAACAACGGTTGGGAGCACGGCTACCTTGGCGAACCACCGCCGCCAGCATGACTTCAGGCAGCGCGTCTGACACCTAACTTCGGAAGAGAGACCGTCCGCTCCCGACCAAATCGCTTCGTCCCGAACGTGCGACTCGGCTCGCCCTGCAGGTCACAGTCCGAGTCGAGTCACCGCGTTGTTCTCGAGAGGTGACGCCTCCCGCGAGTAGATTTCAGCGGTCGCAGGGTCACGATGGCCAGTTTGTCGCATAATTTCATGGTGCGTGGCGCCAGCACGAAAGGCCTCGGTCACGAACCCGGCTCGCAAGGAATGCGCTCCATACAGCCGAGGGTCATACCCAGCGACCCCCACCCGCCGTTTGACGACGTCATAGACCACATTCCCCGTGATGTGTCGTTCCTTGATGGCGCCGTTCTTCATCACCGGCCGGAAGAATGGCTGGTTCACGGCGATAGCAATGGTTGGTAGCTCATCCCGGCAGATATGCCCCTCCAGCGAAACCACATTCAATTCGTTTTTCCGGTCCGTCAGACCGCGCTCAGCTGCCGCGAGCATGCGTAGCCATCGGATATATGCACACGCGGCACATGTGAGAGTGCTTGTACCGAATGGAATCGCTTTTGAGATTCCATTTCCTCGCTGATCCGTTTTGGATCGGCGTAACCCTATGTAGAGGCCGTCCTCCGGATGGATCCTGAGGTCACGAAGCTCGAGAGACGCCAGCTCCGAACGTCGAAAGGCTCCACCGAACCCAATGAGCAACAGGGCGGAATCTCTCTGCCCGATGACCCCTTGCGGCCAAGATTTGCGGTCGATCCCGACCAGGGTCCGGCGCAGCTCATTGAGTAACAGTGGCGCCCTTCGATCGATAGGTCGAGCCCTTTCGCGTCGAATACCCGCGATGGTCATTTCTACATCGCGGTCATCGCCTGGTTTTGCGAACCCAGCAAGGTGATGTGCAGTGTTGATCGAATAGAGCCAGTGGCTAAGCGTTCCAGCGGCGTAGACCCAATCCCCTGCACCATCCGTGAGATCTGCGGCGTAGCAAAGGTAGGCGGCGACGACCAGCGGTGTAGCCGGGAGCGACGCGAGGTCTTGGACACGGCACCAACTTTCGAATGCGTGCCAATTCGAACGTAGCCCTCGTCGCGTATTCGGTGCGAGGGCCTCGCGCTGGAATGCGCGAATGCGATCCATGCTTACCGCCGGCGGGATCGGTGTTGCCATCGTGACTGCCGCGGCGGTGCGTTCTCGATGCCGGACGACCTTATCGCCAGCAGCGGGCGTCTTTCCCGCATCTGTGGGGCTGGAACCACGCAAGGGGGCCTCCGGATCTTTTGCTGCGCCGCCAAGTCCTTCTCCGCGACATCTTCTAGACATGCGGCACATCCGCGAGCCTTGGCGAATTCTCAATCGATGTCACCTTCGGAGCCGCCAGTTTCTCGATTTACCGACTCAAGCCTCGGATCCGTCCAAAGCAGGTGGGGCCGCCGGATAGTAATGATTCCTGGCAGAATCACCTACAAAAATCATCGGGTCCAAGTGAGAAGGGGCTGACGGCCTAAATGGGGGTCAGAGGGCTCTGTGGCCCGGGAACACTGGGATGCGGGTGAGTTCGCGGCGCCGCGGCGCCCCGCGCATGTGTCGGGCGACGAAGCAGCATCCCGCCAGCCGATACGGTGAACGGGCACCACAAATCACACGGGGGACGCACCATGACCGCAGCACGACGCACCATTCTCATCGGGAGCTCAGCGCTCCTCGTCACGGCGCTTCTCTCCGGGTGCAGCCTCTCCGGTGGTGACCTGGGCGGGCTCATCCCCACCAGTGGCACGCCGGCTGCTCTCAGCGACACAGCAACCCCGATACCCACCGCACTCGCCGGCGACACCAACGGCGACGGCAAGCTCTCCGAGTTCGAGAAGCAGATCCTGGCGCAGAACGCGCCGAAGGACTACACGCTCGCTGACGGCACTGTCGTGTCGATCGACCCGAAGCAGCCGTTGCCTGCCGCTGTTGTGGCCGAGGTGCGGGCTGCCATCAGCCCTGCGACCACGAGCCTCGCGGACTCCTCCCCGGGTAACGATGGCACTGGCAAGCGTCAGGCGATCCTAGATGCGCTCGACGCCCAGGCGGCCGTCACTGGCAAAGGAATCGTTGTCGTCACGGGCGTAACGAGTGCCAGTCCGACGCCAGGCGGACCGGAGCTTGACGGCTGGATAGCGCTAGCATCCAGCGTGCACTTCACCGGGATCATGTTCACTCAAGACAAGAGCGCGATGGTTGCCGCGGTCCAGGCCTGGGCTGCAAGCAGAGGGTTTGAATTCCTGCTGATGGAGTGATGCGATCCGCGGCTACGAGATCATCGTCGTCGTCGTCGAGGCAGGGCAGTAACGTGACTCGGCGCCGCCCACCGCTGCGATGCATACGACGTTTAGCCAGAGAGAAGGAGAACAGTGCGCAGAGCATCACGGTTCCTGAGCGCGGCCGCCACCGCCAGCATCTGCATCCTGCTGCTGACCGGCTGCGTGCCTGGACAGTCCATCGACAGCCTGGCCAAACAACCCGAAGCCGCGTTGACGTACCCGGGCAGCACCGATGTCCGGACCAACGACATCCCGGGACGGGTTCAATTCGGTCTCGATGGAGGCGACGTGGCCAGGACCGGTATATCCGGGACGACAACGCACACACAAAGCGAGGTCATCGCCTTCTACTCGCACGCACTGGCAGCGAATGGCTGGACGCAGCCCAGGGACGATCATCGCTCCGAGACCGCTTCGGGACTGCCCTCTTACTTTATGCAATGGGACAAGGTGAAGCCCTTCCTGACGTACGTCATCGCCGTATGGACTGAGGGTGAAACCACGAAGTACGCAACTGAACTGGAATCGCAGCGGTAATGCGTTCGATTCACGGTCGGGAAAGAAGATGGCGGCTGCCGGGTTGCCGCGGTCGATGACCAGTCAGCGCGTGTAGCCCTGCTCTACGCCGTCGGGCTACCGGTCGCCACGCACGAACCGCCCTGACTATCGTCGTTGGACGGCACCGTAATCAGGACCTTCGCCACCGTGCTCGGCTCCACATCAGTGAACGTGAAATCGTGCGCGTTCTGCCCGCCGAGAATCTGGCCGTCCTGCACCACGACCGCCCCGGACTTCTCCGTCACCGTCACATGCACCGTCGCCGGCCCGCGGACATCGGACATCGTGACGACAACTGGGCCGCCGCTAGCAGTCCACATTCCGACGGCAAGTGAACAGTCAGGTGCCGGCAGCTGCGTCGTTGCCACGTCACCCAACAGGTAGCTGACAGCGGTTCCCGCATCGGAGCTCGTGACGATCGGGGCTCCCGAAGCCGCAGCGAGCACAGCGCTCGTGCAGTCGACGCCGGTCGATGAGCCGACCGCCGCAGCAACCGTCTGCATCAGCTGCAAACGGCTCACGCTCACAGCTTTCGCCGTTGAGTCCACCGAGAAGCTGACAGTGGAACCCTCCTCGCAGGACGTGCCGAGCTTCGCTAGGACCGTCCTATACGCTGCCAGCTGGTCAGAACCGGCGCCATCAGCTTTCAGAAGGCTCGAAGCGTCAGGGACGGCCGCGTCCGACGCCGTTGCCGGTGCTGCCGGCGGTGACGAGCTCGTCGAACAAGCGGTGAGGAGGAGGGATGCGGTGACCATGAGGATGGTGACGGCAGTTCGGGTGGTGGTCAGTCGCATGATCTGAGCGTAGGTCGCGCGGTGGGTTCGCCACGAAAGCGTTGGACCCCCAGGTTGGGGGCGATCGGTGGCCGGGCCTGAGTCTCAGTAACGCCGTTCCTGCCATTCACGGTAACGCTGTCACAATCTCCGTATTGAGTAGCTCGATTTGGCCGTCGCACCACTCGGCGGTCACAGGATCGCTCTCGCGCAGCATGACCGAGAGTTCCGAGTATGTGGAACGAATGCGTGCCACCGCCCACAAGAGCACCATCTCAGTACCCTCACCCTCTTCGCCAACCTCGCTGGCATGCGGGTCGAAGAGGGTGGTCGGCCGGTGCCCTGGCTGTTGAGGTTGCCGCTGCGCGCGACGGTTGTGAGCTGGTGGCGGCGATCGTGCAGGTGGCGCCGGCACCCTCCTGGCTCCCTCAGCCGTGGTACGGGCAGCCGTCCAATCCAACCCGCCGTCGGCAAGGCCCCTTGCCACCTCCCCGCGGCTTTCCGCACCGACCGGTATAACTGGGCTGAGGTGCAATCTGGTGCCTCACCACCGCTTCCCCCGGGTCAGACCCCGCCGCCCGCCCGATCACGATCGTCTGAGGTAGCCCTTCCATGATTTCTGGTCGAAGTAGTGCTCCGAAGAACAGGCGGCGTTCGGTGCTCGTCATCCGTGCCTGCTCGGCGGCGTCGTGCCGGCCATCGTCAACCGCCGAGATCACACTGTTCATGATCTCGCTTGCTTCCGGCTCGGACAGCCCGTACGACGCCCGGTGAGTTAAGAGGGCTCCGAGGTTGAATCGCCGGTCGCCGTCAGTCCCGATCCTCGTTTGCGTCATTGACGTCCCAGCGCCCATGAACGGGGAGAGGTCGTAGGCGGGGGTGAACGAAAGCGCGTGGCCGTCCCAGAAAGCGGATGTGTTGCGGAGGTGGTCGTCGTCGGCGCGAACTACCATCAGGAAAGCTAGTCGTCGGAAAATCTCCGGACCGACCAGTGTGGGTTCGGCGGCGCGTTGACGCATCCGATCAACCAGTTCAGGGTACGAGCCGACTCTGTCGGTTGATTCCGCGACCGTGTACCCGGAAACGACCTGACGCCTCCCACCATCCGACGTTCGATCAAACCGTTCGGTCAACAGAATGTCACCGTGTGCGCCCATTGTGATCAGCTGGTGCCGCGGCACGGTGATGCCTACTTCTCCGGCGAGGATGATCGCAGCTGCTTCCGCCTTGATCAGCGGTTCAGTGTCAGTGCGGACGGTGAACTTGGCAAGCCACTGTCGTCCGCCAGCGTGAACAAACGCCTTCGGCTGAGCACCGCCCGGCGTCGCCATGCTATTGCGCACAGCCTGACGGAGCTCCCCCGTGAGATCCTCGTCATCCTGAACACGCGCGGCACCGTCTGCCAGGATCTCCAAGCTCGCCTGGCCGATTCGAGGGACATACGTGTGGGACTCAGCCTGGAAGTCGAGCGCTCCAACTCGGTCTGACCCGGAAGCGAGCATCATTCGGATGTCTGGAACTCTGGTTTCAGAGTCCACGCCAAGCGTGTGTTGGATGACCTTCTGCCCCCACGAGTCCGGCATGGCATCACGGATCGTCAACGGCATGCCCCACACAGGATGAGCTGAGTGGACATCTGTGCCCAGGGCGAGGTGAGGCCCAAGCGCGATGGCGTCCGGTCGAGCGAGGTAAGAATCGCCGTACTGGAACGTGAGGCCGGCACTGGTCCGGGCCGGCGCGACGACCCCGGCGACGACAGGTTCAGTAGCGCCAGGAAGGAACACCCACAGGAAGACGTGTGCCGGGTCAGAAGTCCGTGGAGACACCGGGTTCCTTTCGGTTACGTACGTTCGAAGGGATGAGCGTCAGCGCCTGCTCCATCGAAACCCTGACCCGAGACAAGGTTCTCGGGTCAGTGATGTCAAAGAGGGGAACCCCGACGACGGCGGCGACGTTCAGGGCGTTGCCCAACGACACGCTCGGGCTTCCGCTCTCAACTTGGAGAACCGTGCGCTCGGAGACACCGGATCTATCCCCAAGCTGAACTGCAGTCCAACCCTGCTTCTGCCGGGCGATGCGAACCTGAGTGCCGAGGATGCGCGCCGCATCGGCGGCCTGGTCCACAAGGGCGATGGTGCGGCGAGTCATCCGAGTCTCCTTACTGTGAGGCTAGAGCACTTTTAGCCTGCTACTAACGTGTCGCCTTGTCAAACGCTGTGTTGCGGACACGTATTCCATGATCGCTCGCGACAGTGCAGCCAACGCCAGAGAGGAAAGGGCGCAATCGTGGATCGCTACATGTCTCCAGTCGTGACCGTCGACCCTCACCCTCCTCGCCAACCTCACCGCAAACCAGGTCGCAGCTGCCAGCCAGGTCGTCGGGATCCTCGACGTGCCGGTGGCCGGTGCTGGCGACGGCGCTGAACTGGTGGCGGTGAGCCTGCTGCGGGCGCCAACGAGCTCGTGGCTCATGAGGGTCTACGACCAGGTGGCTGGGATCTTCGCGTTCGCCCCCACACCCCGGGCCGGGTACGACGTCCAGGCCTCCGTCTACCTCCGGCCGGCATGGCGGGGATGCGGGCTGTTCGGTGAGCTGTACGCGGCGCCGGCGCTGCGGTGTGCCCCGTCGGCGTCCGTGCCTGCAGCTCCGTCGCCGAAGACAACCTGCGGTCGATCGCCGCGCACCGGCGGGTGTTCGTCGACGATGGGCGGCTGCTGGATGGGATGACGACGGTCGAGGAGGAGTTCTGGGTGTTCGAATTTGCGGGTGGCGTTATGGGGGCTGTCGGAGGAGGCTGCTGAGCGGGTCGTTGTTACGGAGCATGCCGCTACGAGCAACTGATCGGGCGTGTGATTGCTTGGTGGCACTCCCCCGTCACCAAGTAGTCACAAGGTGTCGCGCACTTGCACCGCCGAATCGGAATTGCCTGAAGGAGGGAGCAGAGTCCCAATCCGATTGCGAGCCGACTTGCCGACTTGCCGACTTGCCGACTTGCCGAACTCTGGCAGGTCGGCGTCTGGCGCGAGTCGGAGAACTCCGAATTGACGCCGCACACATATAACTGCATGATCCCTCCCACCACCTTTGAAGCTTCCCACCCACGAGCATCGCGCGGACGGTTCACCGTAAAGACGCAATCATCGCCGGACGCGGTCACTAACTTGATCCAGGATCTCGTCACGGGAGAGGGTAGGCCTGCATCCAGACCGAATACGGACGGACACGCCGGCTGGGGCGTCGCCATGTGGGCCGACGCTGAAGCACGAGGCAGAAGCGCGAGGCTAAGTCTGGAACGATCCAGTCTGTATTCGCGCTTGGGGATCGAGGGAACCAATACTTTCGAGATCTTCGACCGGATCAACGCGATCGTGGACGATGCGGAATTGGGCGCTCGCTCGTAGTTGAGTCAATCATTTTCAAGATGCGACACTCAATCAGGTCGCGGTGAGTTTGACGTTTGGGAGTAGTTTCATGCGTTCCCGCGTGCGTTTCTATCCTGGCAGTTGAAGTGGGATTCAGAAGAACGTCGACCCGGTTGACGAACTGCAGTGATCGCGGTGAACCTGTGTTCAGGGACCAGCATTTAGGTCCCAACGTGCTCGAGGCGGCTGCGGGAGACATGGTCATAGTGAACCTGCGCGGCGTCGACGGCATTGGCAGGCAGCCGAGACGTGACAACCGAGGCTATGCGTTCCTGCAGTCTGGACGGGAGTCGGCGCAGCAGAGGAAGCCGGCATGGCTTCGGGTTGGCCAAATGATCTACTCAGAAACTGCGGTGGGCCGCCCGCAGACGCAGCACCGCCCAGTGATCGCGGTTTCGACGCGTCGTCACAAGGCATTTGAGAGTGTGACCGACAGTTAGGTCCCATGCATGAGTACCCATGCACCCGCGAATTACCCAGGCCAGGTAACAGCCAAATACCTGATCATATGCGATAAAAATTGATCATTACCCGGTTACCCCGTCGACGCTAGACCTAGATAGATGTTTGTCAACATCGAGCGCCCAGATATGGCTGGTGGGAATTCGCCTGTATGAAATTATCTGGGTAACTGGGTAACTCAATCTATCTAAGGGCATGAATCCCAGTCATTCGCTGGTCGGATGCCATTACCCGGAACCGGTAATTGGGGTAATTGGGGTAATTGGGGTAATCAGTCAGCCTCTTATCCTCCCAATGCGCATCGCGTGCGAAGGATCACTCCCCTGCAGTTCGGACACCGGTGACCTCTGGTTTCTCGCAAAAGACTCCCCGTATGGCGCGGTGCCCGCCGACGATTCCAGCCGGTTTCGAAACCTGCGCATAGAGACTGTATGACCACCTCAACCGCACCCAACCATCCGATGACACCCTGGACCCCTGACGACTACGCGCCACTTGTCACGTTCACCGGCGCCCACAAGCTTGCCTCCTCGGGCGTTGCGCCACTCGTCGCTGCTGCGCGTGGCTATGAAACAATCGAGAGCTCGCACGTGCCGGCCTTCGCCAAGACACACGGCTTTGGTTCGTCCAATACCAAGAGGTATGCGCAGCTCCACCGCATTACCCAGTACACCGACGCTCTCGTCCTGATGTGGTACCAGGCGGATCAGGTCGCATTGGCCAGAACAAACGATCAGACGCCAATCTTCACGACCATGCAGTTGAGGCCCGGAGTCGCACGACCGAACGCTTCCGGGAAGTTCGCCAAGTACGAGAACATGGCCGGAAGCGAATCCGTAATCGACATGAACCCAGCCACGCCGGCTGAGTGGTTCACTGACTCACCTCGAGTGCTGATGACCGAAGGTGTCATTAAGGGCGATTCGGCTTTGACGGCCCTCCTCCGAGCCAACGGTGTCGGCGACGACGAACTGCTCAGCGGTGGACTGACCCGCATCGCTGCCTGCCAAAGGCTCAACGAACTGATGCTGCGCGTTCCGGTCGAGAACCGAGTCACCATTTTGTCGCTCATCGGTGTTGGCAATTGGAAAGGCAATGACCTCTGGGTTAGCTTGTCGCTGGCGAACCGGGAGCTTCTGCTCGCGTTCGATGGCGATGTCGCGACAAACTGGAACGTCTGGAACCAGGCCAACAACTTGTGGCGGTTCGCATTCGGGCGGGGGGCCCGCGTCAAGCTCGTGGACCTCAGTCTCAGTGTGGACGAAGAACTCGTGCAACTCATGGCAGATGGTCCGAGGACAGGGTCCTTCATTGCCAGCGTTGACGACATCCCAGCAGCGGGGGACAAGGTCGGGCTCGACGACTTCCTTGCCAAACACGGAACGTGGAACAACATTTTGGAACGCCTGCAGGCCGCCCTCCCTGACTCGCCGCGTCGTCAGCGGGGTCACGCCGACACCGGAACCTGGAGGGTTGCCGAGGACAACAACTCTGTCCAGGCCCTCCTCCCCGGGCCGCCGGACATGGATGGCAAACCGGGCCCGCTGGAGTGGAAAGTGCAGATGAACATTGGCGGTCACGTTGCCTCCGTCGAAACACACCGGGCACCGTCATCCCTAGAGGTCAAGACAGGTCGCTTTGGTGCGGGCCTTGAGGAGGAAGATATTCCCACAACGTCTACGTGTCGCTTCGATTTGCAGTGGCTGAAGGAGGACGGAATCACCGAACACGCAATCGTCACCGGTCCCGCCACACTTCTGATGTACCCGCCGGAGCAGTGGGACAAAATGAAGGCGAACCTTCCGAACAACCTCCTTCTGCACCCTGAATGGCCTCCCGGTCGCGACGGGATGAAGTGGTTGTCGGCCATCAAGGACAACGTCGAGGTCCCGACCCAGCAGAACGTGTCATGGTCGAGGATGGGGTGGGTTCCAGTTGAGGGTTCCAGCGTGTGCTCGTTCATCTCTGGGCGCACCATCATTTCCCCAAATGACGA
The DNA here is from genome assembly GCF_035018685.1 of Cryobacterium sp. RTC2.1. Taxonomy (NCBI): domain Bacteria; kingdom Bacillati; phylum Actinomycetota; class Actinomycetes; order Micrococcales; family Microbacteriaceae; genus Cryobacterium; species Cryobacterium sp. RTC2.1. The sequence goes on along the minus strand of NZ_JASJXJ010000006.1, from coordinate 2,074 downwards.
GGACAAGGCGATGACCATCGCCGGGGTCACCGACATCGTGCTGCCCGGGGCATCGAATTTCGGACTTCCCAAATCTGAACCCGTTGTAATGTCGCACGAGTGGGTCGAACAGGTCCGAACAGACCTGACCGCACTCCGTGAACACTACGTCGAGAACGCACCGTGGACGGACGTCAACATCGCGGCGGTCGTCATGGCAGCAGGCCTGCGTCCCTCCGTCCCAATCTCGTGCACGACGGCCATCTGGGTTCAAGGCCCTCCGGGTCAGGGTAAGAGCTGGTCGGTCGCCCAGATTCTCTCTTTTCATCAGCAGAGGGCCACTTGGACGAACAAGAAATTACCCGGGTCGATGAAAGATACAGCCACAGGAGTTGAGCAGGCCATCGCCCAAGCAAACATTTGGGTAATGGACGACCTCGCGCCGTCCCCCGACAAGCGGACGAACGACCTGGAGCAGGCCAAAATCGGCGACATCGTCCGGTCAATTCACAACAAATCCTCCAAGCGGCGTTCGGGCGTTGACCTGAAGGCACGGGAGGTATTTGTTCCTCATGCCCTCCTGCTCGTTACGGCTGAAAACGAGCACACCATCAACTCAGTCCGCGACCGAACCGTCGTTCTCAACCTCGACAGGAATTCGCTCCGCAGTGATGAAGCGCGCGACGAGATGGACGACTTCCGTGACAACAACCGTGCCCCCGGACGACTTATGGCCGCTGCTGTGCAAGCCTTCCAGCACCTCGCCACTCTGAACGGATGGCCCAAAATGATGTCGAACATTGAGGGTTCTCCCGAGGACGGCGTCCGCCACAGCCAAGGATCTGAAGATTTGTCAATCATGGGTCAGTATCGCACCCTGGCGAAGGAGGTCATCGGCGGTGTGAAGGTCACTGGAAAGTCCGACGGTCGACACGTAAACATGGCTGTCGACTTGATGCTCGGACTCGCACCCCTGCAAGTCCTCGCGCAGATGGTTCACGATTCGGAAATGCTTGCCCTCATGAACCCAGCTACGACGGGCAGCCTCCCTGCCCGCGTGGCAGCTGTGGTGTCCTTGTCGTATAGGAGCCAGAGTGAATCAACGCCAGGCCTTGCAATCCTTGGGGCTGTGCGAAACCTGCTCGCCGCAGGAAAGGCTCACATTCTGAACGCAAACGATCCCGCCTTGCCTCCGCTAGCCAACACCCAGTACGCGGCGAACCGGGCCCTCGGATGGCAGGTCGACACTCAGGACAGGCTGCGCCCCCTGGGCACGGCAATCGGCTACCTGACAGCAGCCGGGGCAACAGGAGAGATGGACGTCGTCATGCTCCACCCCGTCAACGCGTTCGACCAGGCACAGCGCACCTATCCCATCGCGCTTCCGGCCGGAACATCGCCGACGACCTCCTTCGGAAGCCTCTGGAACGAAAAACTCATCCACCCGCACTATCTAGCTAAGGGCCGCGATGGCAATCGGGTCGGGAAAGTCTTCAGCGTCGCTGGACATTCCAATCGAAGCGTCCCGATTCACATCGACCTAATCCTGGGTGAGCGCATGTCAGCCGACGGTGGGGAGTCCGAATAGGGACATGGACAAACCCCGACTCGGTCACTGCGCCTCCTCGACCGCGCGTATGAGCGTAGAGCTAAGCGGCTCGCAACGCCGTCGGACGCGAGACGGCTCCTTGCTGAGCGGCGTCAGGACAATAAGTGGAAGACGCTGCGCGTACGAACCCTTTGACCGCCGACTCAATTGACCTCAACAGAGCATGAAACGGGCCTGTAGTCCTGGCTGACTGCGCCCGTTGTGGACCTCGTGGGCGAAACACGACACTTCCGCAGCTGAGTGTCGTATACTGAAGCACGCTCTGCCCGCGTGGCCCACAACGCTCATGCACACTCCTGCGGACCGTGCAATCCGCTACTGCACGGTCACTGTCGAAACAACGGGACCGCTACGTCACCCGCCACCCAATGGGCCGTTGAGAAGCGCAATCCCGACCAGCGAACCAGTCTGTGTTTTGTCAACTCGAACCCGGCCATTTGATCGCTAATTAACCGGCCACTTCAGCACCGTTTCCGGCCAATTGAT
>NZ_JASJXJ010000005.1:0-58708 GCF_035018685.1 Cryobacterium sp. RTC2.1 | reverse complement strand
GTCGGCCAGCGCGCCGGCGGTGGCCCGTCCGGCGGGGCCCGGTCAGACGTCCCGCACATCGTACCGACGGAAGGCCCGCCCCGGTGACGTGGCTCTGGTCGAACCTCGACCTGGTCTGGCTCCGCACCCTCGACCACATCGTGCTGAGCCTGCCGCCGATCCTGCTGAGTTTCGTGTTCGCGCTCCCGCTCGGCTGGCTGGCCAACCGGTACCGGCCGACCCGCGGGGCGATCCTGTCGATCGCCGGCCTGTTCTACGCCATTCCGTCCCTGCCGCTCCTGTTCATCCTGCCGGTGATCATCGGAACGAGCCTCCGCTCGCCGGCGAACCTGATCGCCGCACTCACCCTCTACGGGCTCGCGCTCATGGTGCGTGTCGTCGCCGACGGACTCGCGTCCGTCGACCCCGACGTGCGGCAGTCGGCCACCGCGGTCGGTTTCTCGGCGTGGAGCAGGTTCTGGCTCGTCGAACTCCCGCTCGCCGGCCCCGTGCTCCTCGCCGGGGTGCGCGTCGTCGCCGTCAGCACCGTGAGCCTCGCGACCGTCGGCGCCGTGATCGGAGCAAAGAGCCTCGGCAGCCTGTTCACCGACGGTTTCCAGCGCGGCATCCAGGTCGAGATCATCACCGGCATCGTGGCGACCGTCCTGCTCGCCCTCGTGCTTGACGGGGCTGTCGTGCTGCTCGGCCGGGTGCTGATGCCGTGGACCCGCCGGACCCGGCGCATCCGCCCGGCACCCGCTGCGGTGCTCGGACCCATGCCCGTCGTTCGGAGTGTCGCATGAATTACTTCACGGATGCGGTCGCCTGGCTCCTCGACCCGGCGCACTATCCCGGGCCGACCGGGATCCCGGCCCGGCTCGGCGAGCAGCTCCTCTTCACGGTGGTGACCCTCGTGCTCGCCTCTGTCATCGCCATCCCGGTCGGATTCCTGATCGGGCACACCGGGCGCGGACGGGGGATCGCCGTCGCGACCTCCGGCGGGTTGCGCGCCATCCCCACCCTCGGCCTGCTCACCCTCGTCGCCCTCTGGATCGGCATCGGGCTCGGCGCCCCATACGTTGCCCTGACCGTGCTCGCGATCCCGCCCATTCTCGCCGGCGCATACACCGGGTTCGAGGCGGTCAACCGCGCGACGATCGACGCGGCGAGGGCCGTCGGCATGACGGAGCTTCAGATCGTGCGCCACGTTGAGATACCCCTCGGACTGCCCTTGCTCATCGGCGGGCTGCGGTCGGCGACCCTGCAGGTCGTCGCAACGGCCACCCTTGCCGCATACGTCGCCGACTTCGGGCTCGGCCGGTTCCTCTTCGCGGGGCTCAAAACCAACGATTACGCCCAGATGCTCGGCGGGTCGATCCTGGTGATCCTGCTCGCCCTCGTTCTCGAGGGCCTGTTCGCCGGTCTCCAGAAACTCGTCGTACCCCGCGGCGTCGCAGTCGGACGCCCCCCAGTCGACCGGAAGGCGTCGACCCGACGTCGCCCGGGGATGGAACCCGCCATCACGAAAGGAATCTGACAATGTTCACAGCGAAAAAAGGCCGGCTCGCGGCAGTCGCCGCGGTCGCGGTTGGGGCCGTCGTAGCCCTTGCAGGGTGTGCGTCCAGTAATCCACTGGGCACCGGAAGTAACGCGTCGAGCGCACCGACGACACTCGTCGTCGGATCCCAGGACTACTACTCGAACGAGATCATCGCCGAGATCTACGCCCAGGCGCTCGAGTCGAACGGATTCACCGTCGACCGCCAGTTCCGGATCGGACAGCGCGAGGTCTACCTGCCCGAGCTGAAGTCCGGGTCGATCGACGTCTTCCCCGAGTACACCGGAAGCCTGCTGCAGGCGCTCGACAAGGCCGCGGCCGGCGGAACGAGCGATGCCGTTCACGACCAGCTCGTCAAGGCCCTCCCGAGCGGCCTGACCGCCCTCGACAAGTCCGACGCGAGCGACCAGAACTCGTGGACAGCGACCCAGGCCTTCGTCGACACCTACAAGCTCACCGATCTCGCCTCCCTGAAGAACGTCACCGAGCCCATCACGGTCGGCGGCAACTCCGAACTGGAGACGCGGCCATACGGGCCGACGGCGCTCAAGGACAAGTACGGCATCACGATCGCCGGATTCGTGCCCGTTGAGGACAACGGCGGACCGCTCACCGTCAAGGCGCTGGTCGACAACAAGATCCAGCTCGCCAACATCTACACGGCAGACCCGAACATCAAGTCGAACAACCTCGTCGCCCTCTCCGACCCCGACGGCCTGTTCTTCCCGGACAACGTCGTGCCCATCGTCTCCAGCAAGGTCGACGAGAAGGCTGCCAGCGTCCTCAACAAGATCAGCGCGGCGATGACCGCTGCGGACCTCGTGAGCCTCAACGCCCAGAGCGTCAACGACAAGGAGTCGGCGGACAAGATCGCCTCCGCGTGGCTCGCGCAGGCGAAGCTCTTCTAGTTCGTCGCTCTCTCACCGCGGTCACCCGCGACCTCCAGGACCGCCCGGTTGCCTCGCAGCCGGGCGGTCCTGTCTGTGTCCGCTCAGGCCTGGGCGAGGAGCACGGCCGGCAGGACGAGGAGGGCAGCGGCAGAGCCGAGAACGGCGACGGAGGCCGCCGCGGTGAGGCGGGGCGGCGGGGTCAGCAGCCGGCGGACCCGGGGCGTGACGAGATCGACGGGACGGTCGCGGGAAACGAACGCCGCGGCATCCGCCGCCCCGGCGGAGAACCGGGCCTCAGGCGACCGGCCGAGCCCCGCAGAGCCGACGAGCGCGATCGCCGTCGCGAGGGTGTGGTCGTCGACGGCGAGCCTGGCCTGGTCGTCCGCGAGCATCTCGACGAGAAGGGCGACGGCGTTCTCGGCCCGGTTCGCGATCGGGAACCAGGGCAGGGCACTGTGCCAGGACTTGAACGCGACGAGCACGAGGTGGTGCCGCTGGGCGAGGTGGGCCTCCTCGTGGGCGACGACGGCGCGTACCTGCGGCGGGTCGAGCAGGCTGAGCAACCCGCGCGAGAGCACCGTCGCCGAGTGCGTCACGCTCGGCAGGCAGTATGCGACCGGGGAGGCGTGGTCGATGACGCGGGTGCCCGGTCGTCCCTCGAGGGGCTCGCTGAGCAGCCGGACCAGGTTGAGGTGCCTGCGCTGCTGGCGCTCCGCGTGCACGAAGGTCACGGCGAGGTTGAGTACGAGGTGACCGCCGAGCAGGAGCGCCCCGCAGAGGGCGAGAACGTGGTCGAGGGAGGTGCCTGCCGGGACCGAGCCGGTCGCGAGGTGGTCGGCGAGCGAGCGGATGCCGGCGACCGGGTTCGCGCCGAACGGGATCAGCCCGTAGACGAGGAGCGCCCCGATCATCGCGAGCCCGCCCGCGAGGGCGATCGACTGCCAGAGCACGAGGGCGACGCCGGGGGAGCCTGCCGGCCAGGCGGACCGCGCGAGCAGCACCGGAACCGGCCAGGCCAGCAGGACCGCGAGCACGCCGAGGGCGAGCGCCGTCGTCAGCACGACGACCGGTTCACTCGCGGTGCAACGGGATCGTTTCGAGGAGGCGGCGGAGAGTCTCCGCCTCCTGGGGACTGACATTGCCGATGAACCGGGCGAGGGCATCCTGCCGGTCGGGGGCGGAGCCGAGCACCTCGTGCATCAGCCCTGCAGTGTGTTCGGCGCGGGTCGTCATGGCACGGTAGCGATGCGGGCGGATGCCCCGGTCTCGAACGACGAAGCCCTTGGTTTCGAGACGCGACAGCACCGTGAGCACGGTCGTGGTTGCGAGCGGCTTGCGGTTCGCTGCACTCGCGGCCGGCGTGAGCAGGCGGTCACGCAATTCATTCGCCGGCAACGATTCCCCGGAATCCCAGAGGACATCCATCAGCAATCTCTCCAGCACACCGAGACTTCCCATAGTCAGGGAGTTTAGTATGCCGTTCCGCCTTCTTCTACGGGGTGTAGAAGTGTATATTTTCTACGTACCGTAGAAATGACGATCGCCGGGAGGGCGCATGAACGAGTGGCTTGACCCGCTGCTGCTATCGAGATGGCAGTTCGGACTGACAACCGTGTACCACTTCCTGTTCGTCCCGCTCACGATCGGCCTCGCCCTGACCGTCGCGATTTTCCAGACCGCATGGGTGCGCACCGACAAGACCAAGTGGCTCCAGCTCACGCACTTCTTCGGCAAGCTCTTCCTGATCAACTTCGCTATGGGCGTTGTCACCGGCATCGTGCAGGAGTTCCAGTTCGGCATGAACTGGTCGACATACTCCCGCTTCGTCGGCGACGTCTTCGGCGCACCGCTCGCCTTCGAGGGCATCACCGCGTTCTTCCTCGAGGCCACCTTCATCGGCCTGTGGATCTTCGGCTGGGACAAGCTGCCCAAGGGACTGCACCTCGCGACGATCTGGCTGACCGTGGTCGGATCGATCGCGTCCGCGTACTTCATCCTCGCGGCGAACGCCTTCATGCAGAACCCGATCGCCTTCCGGATCAATGAGGAACGTGGCCGGGCCGAGCTGACCGACATCGGCACGCTGCTGACCAACCCGATCTCGCTCGCCTCGTTCCCGCACACGATCTTCGCGTGCTTCATGGTGTCCGCCGGCCTGATCATCTCGGTCGCCGCGTTCCACCTCTACCGCAAGCAGCACGTCGACACGATGCGTCCGGCGCTCAAGTTCGGCCTGTGGATGATGGTCATCTCCGGTGCCCTGACGACCGTCTTCGGCGACTCCCTGAGCCTCGCGATGGTCAAGGCCCAGCCGATGAAGATGGCCGCGGCCGAGGCGATGTACCACACGGCGACGGGCGCCAACGCGTCCTTCTCGCTCTTCACCCTCGGTACCCCCGACGGCGTGAGCGAACTGTTCTCCGTCCGCATCCCCTACCTGCTCTCATTCCTCTCCACGCACACCCTCGACGGCACCGTCGAAGGCATCAACAACCTGCAGGACCAGTACACGACGCTGTACGGGCCCGGCGACTACACCCCGATGATCTGGGTCACCTACTGGGCCTTCCGCTGGATGATCGGACTCGGCATCGCGCACATCCTGGTCGCCGTGGTCGGCCTCTGGCTCACCCGCAAGGGCCGCAGCCCCCGGGCCACCTGGGTCTGGAAGGTCGCCATCTGGTCCTTCCCGTTCTCCCTCGCCGCCATGAGCGTCGGCTGGGTCTTCACCGAGATGGGTCGTCAGCCCTGGCTCGTGTTCGGGCTCCTGAAAACCCAGGACGGCGTCTCGCCCAACGTGACCGGCCTGACCATCCTGATCTCCCTCATCGCCTTCACGCTGATCTACGGCGCCCTCGCGGTCGTCGAGTTCCGGCTCATCCTCCGTGCCGTGCGGAAGGGCCCAGAGGATGCCCCGGTGCCGGACGCTGAGACCGGCATCACCCCCCAGCGCGTCACGGTCTACTAGGAGCAACTGATGGAACTCAACATTCTCTGGTTCTGGATCATCGCCGTGATGTTCATCGGCTACTTCGTCCTCGACGGCTTCGACTTCGGCGTCGGCATGTCCCTGCCCTTCCTCGGCAAGGACGACACCGACCGCCGGGTGCTGATCAACTCGATCGGACCGGTCTGGGACCTCAACGAGACCTGGGTCATCGTCGCGGGCGCCTCGTTGTTCGCCGCCTTCCCCGAGTGGTACGCCACGATGTTCAGCGGCTTCTACCTCGCCCTGCTCGTGATCCTCCTCGCGCTGATCGCGCGCGGGGTCTCCTTCGAGTACCGGCACCAGCGGCCGGAATCCGAATGGAAGAAGTGGTTCGACGGCATGATCGTCGTCGGCAGCGCCCTCCCTGCCCTGCTCTGGGGCGTCGCATTCGCCAACGTCGTCCAGGGCGTCCAGCTCGATGCCGGGCACAACTACACCGGCACCTTCTTCGACCTGCTCAACCCGTACGCCCTCCTCGGCGGGGTGACGACGCTGCTCCTGTTCTTCACCCACGGCGTCGTCTTCGTCTCCCTCAAGACCGAAGGGGACATCCGCCTTCGTGCCCGCAAGCTCGCCACCAAGGCAGGGCTCGTGACGATCGTCGTCGCAGCGTCGTTCCTGCTCTGGACCGTGCTCGCGTTCGGCAGCCTCTTCACCGCGCTGTTCGCCGTTGCCGCGGCCGTCGCGCTGATCGGGTCGTTCCTGCTCAACCTCCGCGGCAAAGAGGGCTGGGCATTCACGCTCATGGCGGCGACGATCGGCCTGGCCGTGCTCACCCTGTTCGCCTCGCTGTTCCCGGACGTGATGCCGGCGAGCAACGACGCCGCGAACAGCCTGACCATCGACAACGCGTCGTCGACGCCGTACACGCTCCAGGTGATGACGTGGACCGCGGTGATCGCCGCCCCGGTGATCTTCCTCTACCAGGGCTGGACATACTGGGTCCTGCGCAAGCGCGTCAGCCGCAGTAGCATCGAGCTCGCCGCGCTCTGACCTGCGGGCGCTCCCGCTGCGCCAGCAGTAGTTGCCGCGACCGCCGCCACCGAATAGTTACCGGCGAACAGTTTCCACCGAACAGAACGAGTACATGCGACCCCTCGACCCCCGGCTGCTCCGCTACGCCTCTGCCGCGCGGTGGTTCCTGGTCATCGGTGCCGTGCTCGGTCTGGCGCAGACGCTCGTCGTCGTCGTCTTCTCCTGGTTGCTCAGCCAGGTGATCACGCTCGCGGTGGGAGGCCACGACGTGACCGAACTCGGTCCGTACGTCGGGGGGATCGCCGCGGTCGTGGTCCTGCGCGCCGCGCTCGTCTGGCTGCTCGAGGTCGCGGCGAGCCGCGGCGCGGCATCCGTCAAGAGCCAGCTGCGCACCCGGGTACTGCGCGGGGTCGCCGAGCGTGGCCCGGACTGGCTTGCCGGCCAGCAGGGCGCACGCGTCTCCACCCTCGCGACCCAGGGGCTCGACGCCCTCGACAACTACTTCGCCAGGTATCTGCCGCAGCTGCTCCTCGCCGGGATCGCGACGCCGATCCTCGTGCTCGTGATGCTGTGGCAGGACCTCCCGAGCGGCATCACGGTGATCATCGTGCTCCCGCTCATTCCGCTGTTCATGGTCCTGATCGGCCAGGCCACCCAGGCCGTACAGAAGCAGCAGTGGGAGTCGCTGCAGCGGCTCGGCACCGGCTTCCTCGACCTCGTCGGCGGCCTCGGCACCCTCAAGATCTTCGGCAGGGAACGCCGGCAGACCGAACGGGTGCGCACGATCACCGAGGACTACCGGGCTCGCACCATGAAGGTGCTCCGGGTGTCATTCCTGAGCGGCTTCGTGCTCGAGCTCGGGGCGAGCCTCTCGGTCGCGCTCGTTGCGGTGTCGATCGGCCTGCGGCTCGTCGACGGCTCGCTCGGACTCGGCGTCGGACTCTTCGTGCTGCTGCTCGCGCCGGAGGCGTTCCTCCCGGTGCGCCAGATCGGCGTTCAGTTCCACGCCGCCGCCGACGGACTCGCCGCGGCCGAAGAAGTCTTCCTGATCATCGAGGGCGGTCCGGCAGCCGGGACGGCGATGGAGACAGCGGATTCAGCGAAGACAGCGGATGCAGCGGATGCCGCGGCGCCTGCGGTGCCGGCTTCGGTCACGACGCCGACGGGCTCCCTTCGCTTCGACGCGGTCACCGTGCGACGCGGAACGACCGTGACGCTCGCCGCGTTCAGCGCGACGCTCGCGCCCGGCCGGCTCGCGGTCATCGCAGGGCCGAGCGGCGCGGGCAAGTCGACCCTCGTCGCGACCCTCCAGGGCTTCGTGCCGTATTCCGGCTCCATCACCCTCGGCGAAACGGCCGTCGTGCCCGGGGGTCCTCGGCCCTGGCTCGCCTGGGCCGGCCAACGGCCGGGACTCCTCTCCGGGACGATCGCAGACAACGTCGCGCTCGGCGCCCCCGGCGTCGACCAGGCCCTCGTGGCCCGCGCACTCGACCTCGCCGGCGGCGGCGACCTGGACCCAGGGACAGCCCTCGGCGTGAACGGGGACGGTCTCTCGGGCGGCCAGGCTCAACGCGTCGCCGCGGCGAGGGCCATCTATCGCACGCTGGCGGACCGATGCCCGGTGCTCGTCCTCGACGAACCGAGCTCCGCCCTCGACGAGGCCGCAGAAGGCCGGTTGATCGCGGGCCTTCGCGAGCTCGCGGCCGCCGGCACGATCGTCATCGTGGTGAGCCACCGACCGGCCGTCGTCGCCGCGGCCGACCTCGTTCTGCAGGTCGTCCCGGTGTCCGAGGTGCCGGCATCCGCCGTTTCGCTCGGGGAGGACGCCCATGTCTGAGTTCCTGCCCCCCGCCAGGGTCCGCGCGATCCTGCGGCTCGCCCAGCCGTCCACGCGGCGTTTCCTGCCCGGGCTGGCCGCCGGCGTCGCGAGCGCCCTCTCCGCCGTGGCCCTGCTCGCGACGAGCGCCTGGCTGATCACCCGCGCCGCCGAACAGCCGCCGATCCTCTACCTGTCGATGGCGATCGTCGGCGTGCGCGCCTTCGCCCTCGGCCGCTCCGCGTTCCGCTACCTCGACCGGCTCACGAGCCACGATGCCGCCTTCCGCCAGCTCGCAGCGCTCCGGGTCGGCGTCTTCGAACGCATCCTGCCGCTCGCCCCCGCTGGACTCGCGAACACCCGCCGCGGTGACCTGCTCACGCGTCTCGTCCGGGACGTCGACGACCTGCAGGACTTCCCGCTGCGGGTCGTGCAACCGCTGGCAACGGCCGGGATGCTCGCCGTGGTGAGCGTCGTGGGCGTCTGGCTGCTCTCGCCGCTCGCGGCCCTCGGACTGGCGCTCTGTCTCGTCCTCGCCGGAGTGCTCGGCACGGCCGCGTCGGGGAGCGTCGCCGCCGGCTCCGAGCGGGAGCTCGCTCCACTCCGCGGGGACCTCGCCGACCGGGTGCTCGAACTCGTCGAGAACATCGACGTGCTCACGGCCTTCGGAGTGCTCGACGCCCGTCTCGAAGGGCTGGCCGGCGCCGACGACCGGCTGCGCCTGGCCACCCTGCGCCGATCCGTCGGCGTCGGCATCCAGGGCGCCGTGCTCTCCCTTTTCGCGGGCGCCGCGACCGTCGCAGCGCTGCTCGCCGGGTTCGGCGGGCTCTCGGGCGGCAGCCTGCCCGGCCCCGATTTCGCCGTGATCGTGCTCGTTCCGATGGCGGTCTTCGAGATCTTCGCCGTCGTGCCGGCCGCCCTCGGCGCCTGGCGCCAGGTGCGATCGAGCGCCCAACGTGTTGCGGATGCCGTACCCACCACGGTCCCGCGGGAGATCCCGATCGAGAGCGACGCCGATTCCGGGCGGGACGCCGTCGCCGCCATGTCCGCGCAGCCTGTGCTGCTGCTGAGAGGGGTCGGCGCTTCCTGGCCCGGCGCCACGGAGCCCGGCGTCTCCGGCGTGACCCTCCGCCTCGGCCCCGGTGAACGCGTCCACCTCGCCGGCCAGAGCGGCGCCGGCAAGACCACGCTCGCGCAGGTGCTCGTCCGTTTCCTCGACTACACCGGTTCGTACACGCTCGACGGGGTCGAGGCGAACACGCTCGCACCCTCCGCCGTGCGCCGCGTCGTCGGACTGTGCGAGCAACAACCCTGGCTCTTCGACGACAGCATCCGCCAGAACCTGCTGTTCGCCAGGGAAACCGCGAGCGACGACGACCTGCTCGCCGTGCTCGACCGGGTCGGCCTCGGCGACTGGACCGCACAGCGCGGAGGACTGGACGCGAGGGTCGGCGAACGCGGTGCCCTCGTCTCCGGCGGCCAGGCCCAGCGGATCGCCCTCGCCAGGGCGCTCCTGGCGGACTTCCCCGTGCTCGTCGTCGACGAACCCACCGCGAACGTGGACGAGGCGCAGGGCGACCGTCTCGTTCGGGACATCCTCGCGACGGCGGCAGAGGACGGCAGGGCCGTCCTGCTCATCTCGCACACCCCGGTGCCCGATGAGCTCATCACCGCCCGGGTGACCCTTCCCGCCTGACCCTGCCCGTCCGAGCCCGTCCGGCACTCCCGGGCCCGCCCGTCTGAATCTGCCGGTCCGGTCCGGCGAGCGCCCTAGGCTGGGGGCGTGTCCGCATCAGCCCGTCCTCGTCGCAGTCCCGGCAGGGGCGACGTCGAACGCTGGGACCTCGACGGCTGGTGGGACCCGGCGGATGCCTTCGACGCGCTCTACCGGGACAGTGCCCACGCGATCTGGCTCGACGCCGGCCCCGGCGCGCAGGCCGGCTTCAGCTACCTCGCCGGGCCGACCGAACGCTCCCGGTTCGTGACCGCCTCGGTACTGGATGGAACCGTGACCGTGACGGTTCCCGGCGACCCGCTCACCGTGCCCGCCACGAGCACCGGCACCGTTTTCGACTTTCTCAGCACCGATCTCACCACGCCTGGCGGCCCGCCGGGCGGTGAGGGAGCAGGCGGCTTCCACCTCGGCTGGGTCGGCTGGCTCGGGTACGAGCTCGGCGCCCAGACCCTGGGCGTGCCGCAGCCTCCCTCGCGCTACCCCGACGCCGCCCTGCTCGAGGTCGACCGGATGCTCGCCTTCGACCACGAGAGCCGCACCGTCACCCTGCTCGCCCGCAGGCAGCCGGGGGAGCCGGCCCGCCTTGCCGAGGACTGGGCCCGCGCCGTGCGGGCGCGACGGGACAGTTCTCCTGCGGCGCGGCATCCACTGTCGTCGGCCGGCGCGGTGGCTGCGGTGGACGTCGCGCCCGAGCAGCCCGGATCACCGCCCCGCGCCCGCTGGCGGCACGGCTCAGCCGACTACGCGGCCCTGATCGAACGCTGCCAGGCCTTCATCGCCGCGGGGGACGCCTACCAGCTCTGCCTCACCAACGAGATCACCGTCGACGTGCGACCGCACCCCGTCGTGGCCTACCACCGGCTGCGGGCCGGCAGCCCGAGCCACCACGGCGGCCTGCTGCGCTTCGGGGACACCGCCCTGTTGAGCGCATCGCCGGAGCAGTTCCTCACCGTCGGCACCGACGGCAGCCTCTCGAGCAAACCGATCAAGGGCACCAGGCCGCGTTCCGCGGATCCCGCCTCCGATGCCGGCCTCCGCGCCGACCTCGCCGCGAGTGACAAGGAACGCGCCGAGAACCTGATGATCGTCGACCTGATGCGCAACGACCTCGGCCGGGTGGCCGAACTCGGCACCGTCGCCGTCACCCGCCTCCTCGACGTCGAGAGCTACGCGCACGTCCACCAGCTCGTGAGCACGGTCGAGGCGCGCCTCGCCGCGGGGCTCACGGGCACGGATGCCGTCCGGTCCTGCTTCCCGGCCGGTTCGATGACGGGGGTGCCCAAGCAGAGCGCCGTCAGCCTGCTGCGCGGCCTCGAGGACGGTCCGCGCGGCATCTACTCGGGTGCGTTCGGCTACTTCGGCCGCGACGGAGCCGTCGACCTCGCCATGGTGATCCGCAGCATCGTCCTCGATCCCGCAGGAGCCTCGATCGGAACCGGCGGCGGAATCACCACCCTGTCCGTCCCGGCGGAGGAGGTCGAGGAGACCCGGATCAAGGCCGCGGCGCTCCTGACCGTGCTCGGTTGCGGCCCTGACCTCGTTACCGGCGCGGGTTGAGTAACCTAGAAGCTTGGACTGTGAAGCGTTCACGCCCGAATCACCAGAATGAGAGTCCCGTGGCACACGAGCACGACCGCACCCCATACGGCGTAGAGATCGACGAGGACGTCTATGACTTCGCCGCGATCCAGGCGAAGTGGCAACCCATCTGGGACGAGCTCGAACCGTTCCGGACGAGCGACCCCGACGACACCCGTCCGCGCAAGTACGTGCTCGACATGTTCCCGTATCCCTCAGGCGACCTGCACATGGGCCACGCCGAGGTCTACGCGCTCGGCGACATCGTCGCCCGGTACTGGCGCCAGCAGGGCTTCAACGTGCTGCACCCGATCGGCTGGGACTCCTTCGGCCTCCCCGCCGAGAACGCGGCCATCAAGCGCGGCATCGACCCGCGCGGCTGGACCTATGACAACATCGCGCAGCAGAAGAAGAGCATGAAGCTCTACGCCGCCTCCTTCGACTGGTCGCGTGAACTGCACACGAGCGACCCCGAGTACTACAAGTGGAACCAATGGCTGTTCCTGCAGCTGTACAAGAAGGGCCTCGCCTACCGCAAGGACAGCTGGGTCAACTGGGACCCGATCGACCAGACCGTGCTCGCGAACGAGCAGGTCCTGCCGGACGGCACGAGCGACCGCAGCGGCGCGATCGTGATCAAGAAGAAGCTCACCCAGTGGTACTTCAAGATCACCGACTACGCCGACCGCCTGCTCGACGACCTCAACCAGCTCGAGGGCACCTGGCCGGCCAAGGTCCTCAACATGCAGCGCAACTGGATCGGCCGCTCCATCGGCGCCGACGTCGACTTCGCCATCGAGGGCCGGGAGGCCGTCGTGAGCGTCTTCACGACCCGCCCGGATACCCTCTTCGGCGCGACCTTCATGGTCGTGGCCCCCGACTCCGACCTCGCCGCCGAGCTCGTCGCCGACTCCACTCCCGAGGTGCGCAAGCGCTTCCAGGACTATCTCGTGCAGATGCAGAAGAGCACGGACATCGAGCGCCAGGCCACCGACCGGCCGAAGACCGGCGTCTTCCTCGAACGTTTCGCGATCAACCCCGTCAACGGTGAACGCCTGCCGATCTGGGCCGCAGACTACGTCTTCGCGGACTACGGACATGGCGCCGTGATGGCCGTTCCCGCACACGACCAGCGCGACCTCGATTTCGCCCGGAAGTTCGACCTGCCCGTCCGGGTCGTCGTCGACACGACGGCGCCCCTGACCGGTACCCTGCCCGTGATCACGCCCGGCATGATCGACGGCACGGAGGAACTGCCGCTCGACCCCACGCCGCTCGATCCGGCAGAAACCGGTGTCGCGCTGGCCGGGGAAGGCCGCCTGATCAATTCCGGAGCCCTCACCGGCCTCAGCAAGAACAACGCGATCAAGCGCATCGTCGAGCAGCTCACCCAGGACGGCACCGGAAGGGCCGCGAAGAACTACCGGCTGCGCGACTGGCTCATCTCCCGCCAGCGTTACTGGGGCACCCCGATCCCGATCATCCACGGCCAGGACGGCGCAGAGATCCCCGTGCCCGAAGACCAGCTTCCGGTGCTGCTGCCCTCGACGGAGGGCCTCGATCTCAAGCCGAAGGGGACCTCGCCGCTCGGCGGCGCCACGGACTGGGTCAACGTACCCAACCCGATCGACGGCACCCCTGCGCGCCGCGACGCCGACACGATGGACACCTTCGTCGACAGCTCCTGGTACTTCCTCCGGTTCCTGAACCCGAACGACGACACCCAGGCCTTCGACCCGAAGGAAGCCGAGAAGTGGGCTCCCGTCGACCAGTACGTCGGCGGCGTCGAGCACGCGATCCTGCACCTGCTCTACGCCCGGTTCATCACCAAGGTGCTCTTCGACCTCGGTTACGTGACGTTCACCGAGCCGTTCACCGCACTGCTCAACCAGGGCATGGTCATCCTCGACGGCACCAAGATGTCCAAGAGCAAGGGCAACCTCGTCTACTTCACCGAGGAGATCGACCAGTTCGGCGTCGACGCCGTGCGCCTCACGATGGCCTTCGCCGGCCCGCCGGAGGACGACATCGACTGGGCGGACGTCTCCCCGGTCGGCTCGGCCAAGTTCCTCGCCCGCGCCTGGCGCATGGCCAAGGACGTCACGAGCGCGCCCGACGTGCTGTGGAAGACCGGTGACCCCGCCCTCCGCCGGGTCACGCACCGCTTCCTCGCCGACGCGCCCGGCCTGATCGAGTCCTTCAAGTTCAACGTCGTCGTCGCACGCCTGATGGAGCTCGTGAACGCGACCCGTAAGGTCATCGACACCGGCGCAGGCCCGGCCGATGCCGCGGTGCGGGAGGCCGCTGAGGCGACCGCCATGGCGCTCAACCTCTTCGCGCCGTACACCGCGGAGGACATGTGGCAGCGCCTCGGCTACGAGCCGTGCGTCGCGCTCGCCCAGTGGCGCAAGGCCGACCCGCGGCTCCTCGTCGAGGAGTCCGTCACGGCGATCGTGCAGGTCGACAGCAAGGTGCGCGAGCGCCTCGTGGTCTCGCCGAAGATCTCCGCTGACGACCTCGAGGGCCTCGCCCGCGCATCCGCATCGGTCATTCGCTCGATCGGGGACCGGGAGATCGTCCACGTGATCGTCCGGGCGCCGAAGCTCGTGAGCATCGTCACCAAGCCCGTCTGAGGTCCTGACGTCGTGAGGTCCTGAGGCACCTCGAGGATCCTCGAGGTGCCAGTGCCCTCGCCGATGCGCGTTGCGCGCCCTCGACAGGCCTGGGGCCGGTCCGGTTGTCCACCGGTCCGGCCCGGGCCGGCGCCCCGCGGGGCGGCGCGCATAGCCTGCCCGGATGGAGACTCCACGACCCTCGTCCTGGCCGGACGGGGAACCCGGGACAGGGCAGGGAGGGCGGTCCGGCCGGGGTCACGACCTGGAGCCGAACCCCGCCGACGCGGCTGGGCCGTTTCCCGACCGGATGTCGCCGCTCGACACCCTCTCGCCGTCCGCCCGCCGGCCGAACCGGGCCAGGCTCCGGATCGGCCTGGGCGCGGCGGTCGTGCTTGTGCTGGCCGCTCTCCTCATCGCGGTGATCGTCACCGCGCTCGGGCCGCAGGCCGGGCGGCAGGTCCTCGTCTCCGCGGTGGGCGGAGCCGCAGGCCGCGGAACGTCGACGGCGTCCCCGCCGGCCTCCCCAGACAAGGGTCCTGCCTCCGGAGCGGCCGGCTCCGGAACGGGGCGGGCCTCGCCGTCTCCGGACGCCGCTCGCACACCCGTCATCCTCGTGCACGTCCTCGGTGCCGTCCTCCGGCCGGGCCTGTTCGAATTGCCGGTCGGTGCCCGCGTGGTCGACGCCGTGTCGGCTGCAGGGGGATTCACCGCGGCGGCCGATCCGGCAGGGACCAATCTCGCCCGGCCGCTCGCGGACGGCGAGCAGGTCTACCTGCCCGCCATCGGTGAGACGGTACCGGGTGGAGCGGGCGGCACCGGTGGCACCGGCGGCACCGGCGGAAGCGCGGCCGGTTCAGGTGGAGCGGCCGGTCTTCCGGCGGTGAAGATCAATCTCAACCGGGCGACGGTGTCCGAGCTGGACGCGCTGCCACGGATCGGCCCGGCCATGGCGCAGCGCATCGTCGACTACCGGTCCGCGAACGGACCCTTCGCCGCCATCGAGGACCTCCGGAACGTGACCGGGATCGGAGACAAGACCTTCGAGGCCCTGAAAGACCTCGTGACGGTGTGAGACCGCCGACGGGAGGTAGTTCCAGGGCGGACGCACGCCTCGTGATCCCCGCGGCAACGGCCTGGGCAACGGCCTGGTGGCTCACGGGCGCCCCGGTGTCCGCAGGGCCGGCCGCGGCGGCCCTGTGGGGGGCCGTGCTCGCTGCGACCGGATACGCGGTCCTCCTGGCGCGCAGGGGAGACCCGCGCTCGGTGTCCAGCCCCGCGGCCGGCGCGGGGATCCGCCGGGCGATCCGGCGCCTGGCGACCCGGTTGCCCGCGAACCGGACGGTGACCGCGGGAACCGTCCTGGTCTGCTGCACGGCCGCGGCCCTCCTGGCCTCGCTCGTCGCGGTCGCGGCACCCGCCCGACTGCCGGCCGGCGTCGCGAAGATCGCGGCGGCCCATGTGCCTGTCGCGGCGCGGATCGTGGTCGGTTCCGTGCCGGCCAGGGCCCCGGCACTGTCGGGATTCGGTGGTTGCGATGCCGGTGCCGATGCCGATCCCGGCGCCGGCGCAGGGAGCGGGCGCATTCGGTTCAGGGGCGCCCTCGTCGCACTGGACGCGGGGACCGGTTCGGCCAGGGCAGCCGCGCACGACACCGGGGACGGCCTGTCCGTTCCGGTCCTCGTGTTCGCAGCGGCGGCGGGGGAGAGCCTGCGGATCGGTGCGACCGTGAGCCTGGACGCGACACTCGTGTCCACGGAGCCGGGCGACTCCGCCGCGCTGCTGGTCTTCGGCGACGGACGACCGGTGCCCGTCGCCGAAGCGCCGTGGTGGCTCGACTGGGCCGACGAATTGCGCGCCCGCTTCGCCGCCTCGGCCGCAACCCTCCCCGGTGACGGGGGAGCGCTCCTGCCCGGGCTCGCGATCGGCGACACGAGTGCCGTCGGCGACGACCTCGACGCGGCGATGAAGTCCAGCTCGCTCAGCCACCTTACCGCGGTCTCCGGGGCGAATTGCGCGGTCGTGATCGCGATCATCATGCTGATCGGCGCCAGGCTCAGGCTCGGCCGGCTCCGGCTCGGGCGCGGTGCGCGCATCACCCTGTCGCTCGGCGTCCTGCTCGGCTTCGTCGTGCTCGTCACCCCCGAGCCGAGCGTGCTCCGCGCCGCCGTGATGGCGGCGGTGCTCCTCATCGGACTGGGCATCGGCAGGCCCGGTCGCGGTCTGCCCCTGCTCGCGCTGTCCGTCATCGTGCTGCTGGCGACGGACCCCTGGCTGTCCCGCAGCTACGGGTTCGCACTTTCCGTGCTCGCCACCGGCGGCCTTCTCGTGCTTGCCGGGCCGCTGACCCGATCCCTGGCCCGCTGGCTGCCGACCGGGCTCGCCGCCCTGATCGCGATCCCGCTCGCAGCGCAGCTGGCCTGCCAGCCCGTGCTCGTGCTGCTAAGCCCCACCTTTCCGCTCTATGGCGTTCCGGCCAACCTGCTCGCCGAGCCGGCGGCCCCGCTCGCCACGGTCCTCGGCCTTGCGGCGTGCCTGCTGCTGCCCTGGCTCCCCGGCGTGGCAGGCGTCGTTCTCTGGGCGGCGTGGGTCCCGTCCGCGTGGATCGCCGCAGTCGCGCGGACCGCGGCGGAGCTGCCGGGCAGCAGCCTGCCCTGGCTCGGCGGGCCATTGGGGGTGCTCGTGACCCTGGTCCTCACCGCGGCCGTGCTCGTGTTGCTTCTGCGGCAGGGCACACGGACCGGGTCACGAGCCGGAATCGGGGAGCGAATGGGAGGCCGCGACGGCGACGCCGGTTCACGCGGTGCCCGCCGGACCCGCTCGACGCTCGACGGCTGGTCGGCCGTCGCGCTCGTGGTGCTTGTGCTGGTCGTCGGTGGATACGCGGGCACCCTGATCGGAAAGGGCATCGGCCGCGCCCTGACCTTCCCCGCCGACTGGCAGATCGCAGCGTGCGATATCGGCCAGGGTGATGCCGTCGTCGTCAGGGACCACGGGACCGACCGGGACCGCTTCGCCCTCGTCGACGTCGGGCCGGACCCGAAGCCGCTCAAGCAGTGCCTGCGCTCGCTCGGGATCGACCGGATCGACCTGCTGGTGCTGACCCATTACGACATGGACCACATCGGCGGAATCGCGGCCGTGATCGGCCGGGTCGGCACCGCACTCGTCGGCATCCCCGAGAACGCGCAGGACGAACGGCTGCACGCCCGGCTCACCGAGGGCGGCGCCGAGGTACGGCAAGCGGCGAAGGGCGACGCGGGCACGCTCGGCGGCCTGCGCTGGGACATCCTCTGGCCCGTGCCCGGCGGGTCGGAGATGCAGACCGGCAACCCGGGGAGCGTCACGATCGAATTCGACGGGCGCGGCATCCGCTCGGTGTTTCTGGGCGACCTCGGCGAGGACGCCCAGGTCGCGCTCGACCGGGTGTCCGCGCCGGGCAGGGTCGACGTCGTCAATGCCACGTATCGCAAAACGGTAGTCGTCAGCGGGGACGCGGACGCTTCGGGATGGTCGGCGTATCCCAGACTGGCCATATCTTCACGGTGACCGCGCGAGTTCCCGGGTCGGGGGCGCTGATATGGATGCGCGCCAGGTCGCGCAGAACGTTGTTGCGTTCGGTGCCGGTCATGAGGGGCCACGCCTCGAACAGGTCTAGCGCGACCTTGCGGCGCTGTGCGCTTTCTGCGCGCGTTTTCACCATTTCGCCAGACCGTCGCTGGGCTGCGTCCCGTTCTGCCGTCAGCTCGTCACGGGCGGCGATATAGGTCGCTTCGGGGATGATGCGGCGGGCGCGATCGATCGACAGCTGAATAAGAGCCTTGTCTGCGTCGATCGCGATGCGGTTCAGGCGGTCGCGCTCTACGCCCGCTGCGGCGCGGCCGGTCGCCGTGGACGCGGCGTGAGCGTTGACCGCGCCTGCGTACTCGGGGAGCCAATCGAGAATGAGCCCATCGAGGCGGGCGCTGCTCACCGTGTGCGGTGACGGGCAGTCCTGCGAGTTCCCGCAACGGTACTGGCCCAGGCGACCCTTGTTGAGGTGGTGGACATATCGCCAGCCGCAGTGCGTGCAGGTGATCAGCCCTGCGAAACTTGTGAACGGCATTTTTAGGCGCGCAGGGATGAACGCCCGTTCGGCTCGCAGCCGCATGTATTCGTCGTACACCTCGCGCGTGACGATGCGCTCGTGGGCGCCGTCGTCGCGCACGGTGTTTTTGCAGGTGGCACCGGGGCGGTGGCCGAGGGCGCATTCGGGGTCGTGATGCCGGATGACGCCAGCGGGGAAACCTGAGTCGAGGAAGTCACTGATCGACTTATGCGTGCTCATGGTGCCGAGCTTCATCGGTTCAAGCCAGCGGCGAATCGACACGTAGGTTTCGCCAGCGATGTATCGGGCGTACATCTCGGCGACGATCGGGCCTGTTTCGGGGTCGATCGAGTAGAACGTCGATTTGTCGTAGGTGTATCCGAAGCGGGGCCGGCCGCTGTGGGGTAGGCCGTTGCGCCAGCGGCGGCGGTGGGTTTCCTGCCATTGCTCCCCGGCGCGCTCGCTCTCGAACGCGGCCAGCTCGGCGAGGATGCCGCGCGCGAACCGACCCGACGAGTTAGTCGTGTCGATCGGTTCCGTCGCTGACTCGAGGCGCCCGCCGACTGTCTCGATCCGGTCGACGGCGATGTTCCAGTCGAGCCGGTTGCGGGCGACTCGGGATATCTTCCAGACGACGACAACCTCGGCTGTTCGTGCCTCGATCATGGCGATAGCTTGCTCGACCTTACGGCGTTTCCAGAATTGGCCGGACAGGTCGAGGTCACTGAGAACATCCACGATGTCGTACCCGTTGCGGGCGCAGTGGTCGCGGATCGCAGTCTCTTGCAGCTCGGGGGAAATCATTTCGTCGCGCTCGTGCGACACGCGAATGTAAGCGACGGCTCTCGGTCGGGTGACCGGTACGGCCTGAAGTCGTGCAACCAATTGGGGGACCTGCTATTTCTTGTCGCGGCGCAAAAGTTCTTCTAGTAGTTGTCGACTACCTGCGCCTTCTATCGCCTCGCGATTTCCCACGGTGACGGTGTGTAGCGCTGCCTCCGCGTCTGTGATTAGTCCAGACTCGGCAAGCGCTTGGAGCACGTTGGCTCCATAGGCGCGGGCTAGTTTGACGGCCGCCTCGGGTTCGGCGTTGGCGCCGCCCTTCCAGCGAGAAAAGGAAGAGCTGTTGAAACCAGCTCGGGAAGCCGCCTCTTGCGCGGTATCGGCACCTATGAGGTTGCGTGCGTACGTGTACCACCGTGTCTCTGTCATGGCACAACTCTACTTGCATGCGTGCAAGTGCGCAAGAGCTTTGTTGCAAGGCAACCCTAAGAAGTGGTTGCAGCATTGGAAGTTTCTTCCATCTTTGCAAGAACCCAAATGTTCACTTGCACACGCGCAGTCCAACGTGTAGCGTCATCGTTGCAGTCAGACAAACAGTAGTTTGCAACTACGCAAGGAGCATCATGGGGACGACAGTTCGCGTACGGGCGGCATGGGCCGCTAAGGCAAAAGAGCAGGCCGGAGGGCTGAGCGGGCTCGCCGACCGACTGGGCGTTGACATCTCGACGACCTCTCGCCAGTTGGCGGGTAAGTCAGAACCGTCGTCGCGCTTCATCGGCGCTGTAATGACGAAATACAGCGTCGACTTCGACGAGGCATTCGAGCTGATCGACTTGGCGGCATGACCGTGGGCACCCGGTCAACGCCGGCGTCGGTCGCCGAGGCGGCGCACCTGCGCCGTGCTGGTAATGCTCTCGCGGCAGCCGTGCGTCGGATCAACGCCGACGCGGTGTCCCGCGCGGCGACGCAGGTCGAGGACGCGGACTTGGACGTGGCCGCATGATGCTCTGGCGGCGTCGTCGAGACAATGCCTCGGCGGCTGTCGGCTTCACGCCGATTGAGGCGAGCCTTCTCACTCCCGAGCACGTCAACAACGAGGGCCGTATCGCTCTCGCTGACTACCTGTACGCGCAGGGTTACCGCGACTTCGACCTCATGCTGTCGCTCGCGTTCTTCCGTACCGCCGTGGTCGACGAGTACGAGCGGTTGCACGGGCAGCACCCGCCCATTCACGAGGTCGTCGGCGGCGCCGACCGCCTCGACTACACGTTCACGGTCGCCGACAAGCCGATGATCGATCGCCTGTTCGCTCGCGGCTACCGCACTGCGGAACGCGTCTCGTGACCCGCCGCGTGAGTCGGCAGCACGAACGCCGCGAACGGGTCACCACCGACAGCCACGGCGTCACGACGGTCACCGTCAGCGTCGACGCGACGGACCGCAAGCAACTGTGGGCGAACCGGGCGGCTGCTGCCAAGTCGATCGAGCGGCGCGAGGCGATGCTCGTCCGGCGCAATGACCGCCTGGACGTGGCCGCATGATGCACGCCGCGCTCAGTGGTGCACCGCACGGTATCGATCCTCTCGGCATTCTCGGGCTCGCCGTCGTCGGCGCTCTCGTGTGCGTGTGGGTCGTCATCAAGGGCACTGACCCGCTCGACCCGGCATAGCCGACCCCAACCTCTACCACCAGGAAGGCAAGACAATGGCGAAACCATTTATCCCCGAGTACATCGCGCCGTCGCTGATCGCCCGGAACGCGCCCCGGAAGGGAACCCGTATGCGGGCGACTCTCGGCGCGACGCGCATCGTCGGCACCCTCGCCGAGGCGTGGGTGTCTCAGCGCGTGATTGAGCTGTGCCCCGAGGGCACGGCCCGTCCGACGACGAACCGCATTCCCTGCTGGCTCGACAACGGGTGGACGTTCGAAATCCTCGACCCGGACGAGGACGGCGGCGCTGGCATCGACGTGGCTGTCGCCTTGCGCGTCGACGCGAAGTCAGACGGCACGGTCGACGTGCACAACCCGGGCGGGCTGTCGGGTGCTGGCGCGTCTCGCGTGCTGCGTGCTGTGGTGAATCAGCTCGACCCGTGGCACGGGGCAGAGAGCATTTCGATCGTTCCCGAGGTTGTCAACTTCCCGTTGACGGTCGCCGCGTGAAGGGCGGCGATGCGGTGACCGCTCCCGCGACGACGCCCGATGCCGCGTCGGAGCCGTTGATCGACGTGACCGCGTGGAACGTCGCACTCGGATATACACCGCTCGCTCAGTCCGAGGATCGCCCGGCGTGGCTGGCCGTTCGGTCTGGCGGCGCGACGGCGACCGATGTCGCGACGCTCGCCTCGGCTGGCGCTGCTGGCCGTGCCCGGCTCATGGCTGAGAAGCTCGGCCAGGCGCGAGGGTTCGGCGGGAACAAGTACACCGATCACGGCCGTGCTCGTGAGGTGTACATCGCCAGGTGGGTCGACGGCGAGTTCGACATTCCCGCGTCGACGTGGGTCGTCGCTGCGCTCGATAACCCGAAGTTCCTCGCGACGCCTGACGGCATCGGTGACGACGCCGGCAGCGAGTGCAAGACGACGATGCACCCGTGGCCTGCACGCTCCGACGTGCCGCGGCGGTACATCGATCAGTGCCAGTGGGGGATGCGGGTCACGGGCAAGTCGCGGTGGTTGTTTGCGTGGGAGGAACACGAGAATTTCGTGCCGACGCACATGGAACCGAAGTGGTTCTGGATCGAGCGCGACGACGAGCGAATCGCGGTGCTCGAAGCTCTCGCGCTCGAATTCCTCGCCGAGGTCGCCGAGCCGTACAAGCCGACCGAGTACGACGAGCTGATCGCGACCTACCTCGAACGCAAGGCACTCGTTGAGGCCGCGCAGTCGAGCCTCGACGAGACGGACGCCACCATTCGCGCGCTGCTCGCCGACAAAGAGAAGGTCACGGCGGCGACACCGTTCGGGAACCTCTCGTGGTCGACGCCGAAGCCGACCGCGACGTTCGACAAGGCCGCGTTTCAGGCGGCACACCCTCGCATTTACGCCCGGTTCGTGGGAACCAAACAGAACAAGCCGTCGCTGCGCATCGCAGCCGGGAAAGAGGTCAAGGCGTGAGCAACAACGAGTTCGACCAGGACTACAACAGCGTCAAGGATCGGCTGGGGGAGTTCCGCGCGAAGCACCCCGAGGGCTCACTGCAACAGAAGGCGATCGCGTTCGTCGAGGTCGATGGCGTGCACGGCGTGCTCTACACGGCCGAGGCATTCCGCGCGCCGGACGACACCCGGCCCGGCCAGGGCACCGGGTGGTGCCCGTTCCCCGGCACTACCGAATTCACCCTCGGCTCCGAGGTGCAGAACGCTGAGACATCGGCGTGGGGCCGCGCGATCGTCGCGGCTCTCGCAGCCGACACGACGCGCGGTATCTCGGCCGACCACCAGTCGCGCACTCCCGGCGCCACGTTCGACCCGGCCAAGCTCGTCGCGTACGCGGGCACGCTGCGCGGTGCTGGCCCGGTCGAGGCGCTGTGGGCGGCACTGGCCGGCCTCCCGCAAGAGACGCGCGATGCCGTCGCCGCGGTCGCGACGGCGAAGCGGAAGACGGCGACGACCCGCACGACGACGAGCAAGGCTGCGCCGAGCAAGCGCAAGACGGGGCGGGCGGCAGGCGCCGCGCGCGCCGCCGCCGAACGAGCTGCGGCCTCACCGGTCGCATGACCCATTTCGAGGACCAGCGGTGGACGGCGGTGCCGTCCGCCGAGGTCATGCAAGCGATCTTGGATCACCGGCACGACGAGACATTCCTCGCGCGGTTCACGGCCAAGATCGACACCCGCAACGCCGCCGACGCCGACGAGTGCGACGTGTGGACGGGGGCGCTCAGCTCCGAGGGTTACGGGAACTTCCGCGTCGGCAAGCACATCGTTCGGGCGCACCGGGTCGCGTACATCGTCAAGTTCGGAGCTGTGACAGACGGCCTGTTCCTCGATCACGTCTGGCCGGTCTGCAAATACCGGTTCTGCGTCAACGAATGGCACCTCGAACCCGTGAACAACACCGAGAACACCAGGCGCGGCCGGGGCATCGGCTCCATGAATCAGCGTGCGATGCGCTCGGCCGCGATCATCACCCGCAACGAATACGAAGGAATGAGGCTCGCCGCATGAGCGACGCGATCGAAACCACCGAGGGGCCGACAGTCAGCCAGCTCGCCGAAACATGGCTCAGTCTGCGCGACCGCGCCGAGGCCCTGGTCAGCGAGCGGCCCGACGACCCCGGCGCCGTCGCGAACATCATGCACGAGGTCGAGGTGCTCATGATCGAAATCGCCGACTACCTCAACAAGCTCAACCACCAGCGATACACCGCCGAACGCGCGCACTCGAAGCGACGGAACGCGGCGCTCTCGGTTCACGGCAAGAGCTACGGCGTGACGATCGCGCGGGCAATGGCCGATGTCGAAGCGCTGCCCGAGCAAGCCGCCTGGGACGCGCTGCGCGCCGCGTATCACTACGCCGAGGACACGCAGAAGGCTTTGCAAACCAAGCACTACGGGCTGATGAACGTCAACAAGAACATGCAGTCGGTCATGTTCGAGCGGGGGCGCCGACAGTGAGCAAACGTCTAAAGAACTCGACCATCGTTGCCAATGAACGGGCCTTCGATTCCGCCGCTCATGATGTCATCAATCGAGGTGGCGTCGCCGTCGCGAAGAGCCTGCGCGCAGGAGTCGCACACTGCAGCCTGTTCGCGGAGCTGAGTCACGACGCCGGCCAGCACCTCAGAGGGGAGCCCCTGAGTGGCGGCGAGAACTTCGATGCTGTCGGCATTCTTGCGCTGGCTGATGGCGAGGTCTTCAAACGTCCGGGTCAATTCCGCAGTGGTAGTCATACCCGAACACTATCGGTGACCGCGTGATCGGGCACCCGAAGCCGCCGCGCCGCATTGTTCTGTTCGGCGCCGCGCTACTGCGCCTTAACATTCTCGTCGACCGTCGCGAGAGGCAGCGTTGCGCGCGATGCGGTCACATCATCTGGTCGGGCGGCTCCCGGCACCATCGCAAGTTCCGAAGCCGCCGCGGCTCCGACACTGCCGCGAACATCGTGCTCATGTGCGGTTCGGGCACGACGGGGTGCCACGGCTGGGTGCACGCTAACCCGACCTCGGCGGCGATCGTCGGGTTCGCTCTCGAATCAGGGCAGGACCCGACCGAACACCCGATCGAACATGTGCTCTACGGCCGTGTGTGGCTCGACGACGACGGCGGGTACAGCGGCACGCCGCCGCGCCGGCAGGTGGGACGGGCCGCATGACGATGCCGGAACGATCGATGGTTTACGCCGTGTACTGGCCCGACCGGCAGGTGCTCAAGATCGGGCGTGCCTGGAAGATGTCTCGGCTCCGGGGCCTCACGGCGACCGGCGGCGAGGTGATCGTGCTCATGCGCGATTGCCCGTCGAACTGGGAGCTGTGCGCGCTCGCTGAGCTTGACGGGTGGTTCGAGCACGCGTTCGCGACGGCCGACGACAGCCTCGACGTGCTGCGCGGCGGTCGCGGGTTCACCGAGTGTTTCAAGGTCGCAGTCGCCGACCTCGCGCGCGCAATCAAAACGATGTTGAAAGGGATCGCCAGGTATGGGCATGACGAGAAAACGGGATCTCTTGCCGGAGATGTTTCGGAACGAGGACCTGTTAGCGCTGTCGGTGCAGACGAGGCTGACGGCGATCGGGTTGCGGCTGTACGCCGACGACCACGGGAGGGAGTCGGCGACGGCGGCGCTGATCAAGGCGGCGTTGTGGCCGTTGGACACGGACGTGACGGACTCGACGATCAACGGTCATCTGATCGAGCTGGACGACGCCGGGTATCTCGACCTGTACCAGATCGGGCCTCGCACGTATTTTCAGGTCGTCGAGTGGCCCCGTGTGGACCATCCGGCCGCGTCGAAAGTACCCGAAGCACCGGCCCGGGATTCCTCGCGAACGGCTCGCGAGCCATTCGCGGCTGGGGAGGGAGAGAGAGAAGAGAGGGAGAGCGAGAGGTACAGCGAGGGGGAGGGCGCGTGGAGGGACGCCGAGGGCGCCGAGGGTGCCGAGGGTGGATATTCGCGAACCGTTCGAGAGGACTTGCCGCCGTCACCGTTCTGTCGCTCGCATCCGCAGGGCACGGACAAACCCTGTCGGAACTGCGGCACTGCTCGCCTGCGTCATCGCTCGTGGAACGATCAACAGCTCGCCGGGGTTCGGCCTACGTTCGCGGATTCGGGGCCTGACTGATGGATACCGCGTACACGTTTGCGTCGACGGATTACGTGCGAGTGATGATCTACGCGCCGACCGGCGTTGACCTGCCCAACACGATTGAGGTCAAGCGGGGCGGCAAGGTCGTTCCGTTCTTCCGGCTGTCGGATCGGTCGCTGACGTGCGAGAAGGTCGGCGGCGTGTCTGGCGAGTGCGGTCGGTTCGATTGTCACCGCAGGGCGCTCGGCAGTTGCCAGTGTGGCCGGCACCCGTCGCCCGTGAAGTTCTCGAAGATCAAGGCCGCATGACGACCTATGTCGAGACGGTCGCCGACCAGGCGTTCACCGCGTGGCTGTCTGGACTCGACGCCGAGCGGGTCGAGCGCGAGCGGCACGCGCACCTGACACCCGTCGAGCGACGGATGCTCGCCTACCAATCCCGAAGGAAGCCAGCGGCGGCACCGCCGCCTGAACAGCTCTCCGAATCAACTCAATTCCGAATTGCGCTCGCAGTACTCGCAGCGCTTGAACCGAAGGCAGGAACAACTCATGGGAAATGAGGCCAAAATCGCGAAACGCACCGCCCGGTCGCGACGTATCGACCGAATCGTATCGACGGTCGTCGTCGTTGAACTGGCGATCATCGGTGGACTCGTTGGGTACTTGATCGGGCGCGTCGGCCTCCCCGCGCTTCTCGGAATTCTTAGGTGTCCAACCGGCGCTGAGATACTTCTCCTGAGCCTCGCTCCGTTTGCTGGATTCGTCGGCGGCTGGTTGCTCGGTTTTTGGCTTTGGGTTCGCCGGTGAGCGGCCGGGTGTGCATCCGTGAGTGCATGAATCGCGGTGAGCACTTCGCCGCGTGCGCCGACTACGGCGTGACGAGCGGGGCGACCTGTCGCGGGTGCGGTCCGTCCGAGGCTCGCGAGGGCGCGTTGATCTGCGGGCGCTGCTACGCGGCAGTGAAGCGGAACATTGTCGCTGCGCCTGACGTGATCGCGTTGATTCGTTCGCAGGCTGACCCGTTGAAAGCGGCTGTCTACGATCGCGAGATGGTCACGGGGAGCCGGGGTGACTCGGCGCCGGCCCCGGTGCAGTCTGACCTGATCGACGCGGCCGATGACATCATTCGCACGCTGCGCGGCTGGTCATACTATGCCGCGCTCGGTGAGTTCACGAGTCGGATCGCCGGGCTTGCGCCGGGCGCCGACGCCGAGGAAGCGCACGACGCAGCGCTCGACGAGACGTGGGCGATCCTCGCGTCGCTCGACGGGCTGGCGAACGATGCCAGCCAGGTCGAGGCGTTGTGCGCGGCGTTCATCGATCTGCCGCCTGCTGAGCACTCGGGGGTGTGGACGATCGAGCGGGCTATTCGCCGTTGGCCTCTCGCTGACAGGGCGTACTACGCGGCTCAGCCGTGCCCGGTCTATGCCTGCGGTATGCGGGCGATCAGAGTCACGCCGCCGCGGCGGGAAGGTGGCGATACCCGCTATCTGTGCGCTGCGTGCGACTGGGAGAAACACGACTACGACGACGACGGGCTCTGGCTCAATTTCAGCAAAAAGGAAGGCAAGGCGGCATGACGACGACAACGAAGTTCCTCACTCGCAAGGAAGCGGCCGAGCGGGTTGGAAAGAACCTCGCGACGATCTACCGGTGGGAGGAACGCGGACTGATCGTGTTCGTGCTCGACCGTGTGCGCGAGGCCGATCTCCTCACCGCCGAGAAGAAGGCCCGCGAACGGATCGGCCGGCCTCGTGCGCTGCGCGCTCGGGCCGCTTGAGCCCGTCGCCTGACGACGACTGTCCGGTGTGTGAAGACATTCACCCGGTGCGGTTGCCGTGCCCGCAACAGCTCCCGTACGACCTCTGGACACCGAAAGGAATTGCAGCATGAGAAATATCAGCGTCGCCTCGGCAGTGCTCGACGAGCGCACCAGGCAGAACGAAAAGTGGGGCGAGCAGAACCACCCGAACGGAACAGGGCAGGAAAGTCGCCCGCTCTCATTCCTACGGGCATATCTCACGGGGCGGGGTGTCGAGTCGACGCGCGTTCCTGCCCGTACGCTCTCATACCTCGCTCGCGACGACACGAACCGGGCAGTCCGCGAGGGCCGTGGGAAGTGGAAACAGATTCTCCTGGAAGAGGTATTCGAGGCGTTCGCCGAGGACGACCCGGCGAAGCTGCACACGGAACTCGTGAAGGTAGCGGCTGTCGCTCAACAGTGGGTCGAGGCTATCGACCGGTCGCACGCCGAGGAGGTCAAGCCGTGAGCGCCGCTGAGGTGGAACTCGTAGGCGGTCCTCGCGACGGTGAGCGTCGGGTGATCGAAGACGTGGACGTGCCCGAGATTGCGTTCACGGGGCCGCCGATGCCGCGTCTTGCGAATTCAGACGGGTTGGTCGACATCACCGCGGAGGCGCCTCGACTCCGAGATGTCTACCGCCGCCGACTGGGGTTGCACCCGTTCGGTGTTCGCTTCGACTTCCGGTATCCCGGTTCAAAGCAAAGACTTGTGTAAGACCTAACTTAGGTCTTACGATTAAGCCAAGAGGTTGGCGCAAGGTCACCGCATCCGAAAGGAAAAAATCATGAGCAAGACCCACTACAGCCCCACGGCTGTCCAGGAGGCGCGCATCTGGTCGGTCCTGAGTGCTGTCGCCCCCTTGCATGGGACCGCATACGCGGGAGGCATCAACGGCATCGAGGTCAGCAACAATCCCGATCATGTGGACTGCAAGGTCTGCCTGAAGAAGATGGACGGCCGGATGTTCGTCGAAGCGCCGCGCGACGGTCTCGCCGAGCTGGGCGTCGTCGCGTGATAGTTCGGGCCTGTGCCCCTCGCCAGACAGCGAGGGGCACGGATGCTCGGGGCCGCGTGAAGCCTCAAATTAGTGTCAATCGCCAGTTGACACCCGAAACCGGGATCGGCGGGGCCGAATAGTGGCCGTCGAAACGACCGAATACCTCGCGATGCTCGGCCGGATGATCCGGGCGGGCGGTCGTCGCGTCGCCGACGCCGACGAATTTGAACTCGCCGCGCTGCTTAGGCTGCGCGTCGAGCTGGACTCGGCGATCCAGACGGCCGTTCTCGGTCAGCGGTCGAGCCTTGGTCGGTCGTGGGCATGGGTGGGCGACGCGCTCGGCATCACGAGGCAGGCCGCGCAACAGCGCTACGGCCGGGTGCTGAGCGGGCAGACTGTACTCATGGAAGCGGGGTCGAAATGACGGCGGCAGAGTTCAAGATCAAGCGTGAGCGCCTGGGCGTGAGTGGTCGTTGGCTGGCCGATCGGGTCGGCGTGCTCGATCGCCAGGTGCGGCGGTGGGAGTCCGGCGTGGCGCCCGTGCCTGCCGATGTCGTGAAGTTCGTCGACGACCTCGATGCCGAGGCGGGCGAACTGGCGCGAAAGCTGCGAGGCGCGTCGCGCCCCTTGGTTAGCTACCGCAACGACGGCGAGTTTTGGGCAGCGGACGGCGACGCTGAGGCTCGGGCGCTCCCGGCGAGCTTCTACCGGGCCGTACTCGGTCGTATCTTCGACAGCGGCGTGAGCGTCGTCTATCCGGTCGTTGCCGACGAGGCGTAGACGGAAGGCCGGTCGCGCGACGGGGGATCGCACGATCGGCCTACTTGGGTTACATTACGCGAGGTGGGGAAGGATGAACCCAAAGTCGCGCATCGACGTGAAGCCCCGGTCGATCAACCGGCCGAGGTCGAGCGACACGGAGATGATCGAGCGCATACGGTCGAGCCGGTCGAGCGTGAAGAACGGCAGCTTAGTCAAATTCTGTGGCGCCGCAGATTGCGTGCCGTTTGATTTCTTGCTTGTATGGACGTAGTGGCTTTCGCACGTGTGGCACGCGGGGTGAACTGCTTCTGACAACTTGACTCGCTTCTATGAATTGACGGTTGGCCCCGTCGTTGTGGAGTGGGTTGAGCTAGAGGCCCGGACTCGGAAGAGCCGGGTCTTTTTGTTGAGGGTGTTCGAGCCATGCCTATGTGGGCGTCTCGATCAGGTTTCCCCTTCACATCCCAAAGCTTATGCGGCTGCGCCGCCACTGCAACGACCACTACATGTGGTCGTGCGTATGGCGCGCGATAGCGTGATCGCATGTAAGTCATTTCGGTGTTTCATGATCGATATACGTCCAATTTGGCTCGCATATGCATCAGTTCATAGCCTCGAACTGGGGGTATGAGTGTGTCACCAATATTCGACCCCAGCCGAAAATGCATGTTCTAATCTGGATTTGACTTTCGTGCGAAAGGTGCGAAAACGTGTGCTAGTGTTGCTCGTGAGCGAAAGAAATGCCCGGCAGGCAATGCCGGGCATTCTGTGTTTAACGACTTCCCGCGCGCGCGACTATCGACGCTGAGGGAAACAACGGCCAGCCGCCGAAAGTGCTCCATTCCGAGCCGTCGCGTCCCCGCTAACCCATTCAACATCGTGACCGTGGCAGGTGTCGGTCGGGCGTTCTTTCGGTGTGGGTCGACAACCTAGGCAAACGCGCATTCACGGCCCGGCTGGCCCTAGTCCTTACGAGGGGATGACCAATGGTGAAAGTCTGCTCGGTATGCGTGAAGGCTGAGGCCGCGGGCGTTGTCGTCGACAGGTCGCGCACGCTGATGTCGTGGGCGGTCGAACTCGGCGTCGGTAAGACCTCGATCAGTCGCCACCTGGCGCACGCGTCGGTCGGGCCCGCGCGACGTGTCGAACCTGTCAAGCCGTCGACCCCGGCGCGTGAGGCGTTCGATGTCGACGGCGACGGCGATGTAACGGCGTCGGCTCTCGGCGCCCGCATCATTCCGATGTTTGAATGGCTCGATAAGCTGCGCGCCGAGGGGTTCGACCCTGATGATTTCGTGTGCACGTTCGGTTACTCGGTTTGGGATCAGCGCACGCGACCTCGTGCGCCTGTTGAGGGTGAGGTCGTCGCCGACGACGACAACCTCACCGTGCTCTACGCGAACCGCTTCACGGCGACGCGTAAGGCGTCGGCTGAGTCGTTCCCGTTGTGGCCTGTCGTGCAGCCGGGGCCTCGCCTGGTCATCAAGCCGTTAACGGTCACGCCGCGCACGGGTGGCCGCTGGAAAACGGCCGTACTCATGGCAGACACGCAGATCGGTTACCGCCTGTTCGAAGACGGCACGCTCGACCCGTTTCACGACGAGGCGGCGATGTCGGTCGCCTTGCAGATCGTGCAGCTCGAACAGCCCGACCGAACCGTCGTCATGGGCGACATCATCGACCTGCCCGAACAGTCCCGGTGGGCGCAAGAGGCAGCATTCGCGAACACGACACAGCCGGCCATTGATCGAACGACTCGATTCGGCGGCGAGCTGCGCTGCGCGACGCCGTACGACCTCGACTGGATCGAGGGCAACCACGACAAGCGGTTTCAGAATTTCGTTGAGGCGAACGCGCGGTCGGCGTTCGGAATCCGCAAGGGGGAGTCGCCGTCGACGTGGCCTGTCATGTCGATGCCGAACCTGTTGCGCCTCGACGAACAAGGGATCACGTATCACGACGCATACCCTGCGGCGCATGTGTGGATCAACGACAAGTTGCGTTGTGAGCATGGAACAAAGGTCAATTCGAACGGTTCGACCGCTCAGAAGTACCTGAACGAAACGCCGCATATCTCGCGTGCATTCGGGCATACTCACCGGCTCGAAATGGTGTCGCGTACGACGTGGGATCGTGCGGGCAAGATTCGCAGCGTCGGCGTCAACCCTGGCTGTCTGTGTCGCCTCGACGGCGCCGTGCCCTCGGTGCATGGCGCGATCGGTGCGACTGGCCGGCCTGCGCCGATCGTCGAGGACTGGCAGCACGGCGTCGCGGTCATCCGCTACACCGAGCGCGATTTCAGGGTTGAACTCGTGCAGATCGACGACGGGCTCACGTTCCATCGCGGTCAAGAGATACGCGCTATGCCCTAAAGTCGGGCACCCGTGAACCGGGTGCCCGCAAGGTTTCCGTTCGACGTAAGACCTCGTGAACGTGGGCACACGCCGACCCTTAGACCGAGTTCACGACGGCATCGAACGGCAGCAACCCCGGACACTGTGACAATACGGGGCGCGAACCGGCGCGAGGAACCGGGCAAGCGGCGCAGGGTGATCGAGGCAGGGCTGACGCGCGAGGTCGCGGTCACCGTCGACACCCTGCGCCGCTCCACATCCAATGACACGAGGGGGCGGGGCGCACCATGCGGGTATTCAAGGAACTACGGGAACGCGTCGCTCGTGCCCGCTCGACGCGTCGGTTTCGTCGCGATGTCGCGAGAGCGTTCAACATACCGGTTCGTCTCCTCCGGAGTAACTGGGCTATCGACCCGAGGTTGCAGCCCGTGCCCGACATCACGGACTGCACGGCACGCGAAGAGCGGGTGATTGCCGACCTCAACGGCGCACTGCATTCGCGCATCGCGAGCATGGCAATTGCTGACGGTACATGGAGCGATCGTCGAATCGAATTCGACCTGCTGGATTTCAAAGGGCACCCCCTAACGCTTTAATCGCAGGGGGTGCCAGCTTGGGGGAGCGGCCGTGGTCAACAGATACAACGGGCCTGACCCTGAGCCGAGCGGTCACGCACGGCAGCGGTTGCTCGCTGAGGTCTGCCCGCCCGGATCACGCTGTCACCTGTGTCAAGACCTGATCGTCTTCGGCCTGCGTCGCTGGCATCCAAGGGGACCGAGCATGGACCACCTGGTACCGCGCAGCAAGGGCGGCTTCTGGGATCGGTCCAACCTTGCTCCTGCTCACTATGGCTGTAACAGCGCACGCGGGAACCGTGACCTACCGGTGAAGGGCACACGCAGGTCGAGGGCATGGTGACCACGCCCAACCACGACGGCCGTTTTTTCCCATAGGCCACCGAGGGACACCCGCCCTTCCCATTTTTCTCCCTCCCCGAAACATCACATTTTTTCTCGTGTGGGTACGGGTGGGTACAGCGGGGCCGTGCGTCGACGTTCTCGACCGCCTGCGACCTCGTGCCTGTTGCCTCGGTCGAGTGTCTTAGATCGCCGCTGATCGCGGCTCAACTTTTGGGGGTGGTGGGAATGGCTGCACTCCCGCGTCACGGCACTACTCGGCGGTACAAGGCGGGTTGCCATTGCGACCGCTGCACCGCGAAGAACACCGCCGACAAGGAACGCGAGCGCGCGGCAAAGATCGCCCGCGACGGTCGCGTACCCACGGCGAGGGTACGCGTACCCACAAAGAAAAACGTACCCACATTCAAGGCCCCGGATGACCCCGACGTACCCACACCCGGGCCGATCGAGACAGCCGCCCGCGATGCTCTCGCCGAGTTCGACGCTGACAAGGTTGTCGTCCTCCGGCGTGAGATTGCGATCGCGATCGCTCGGACGATGGACGGCAAGGCCGGCGTTACGCCGTCCCAGTTCCAAATCTTCCGAACCGCCCTCGTCGACCTGCTCGGCGAGCGTGCCCCGAAGGACGGTGAGCTAGATGCCATTCGAAACCTCGTGGAATCGATCGGGAGCTCCCGCAAACGTGGTCACCCGGCCCCGGTGGATAACGCCGCGCAACCTGGCCCGTGAGTCGTGGGGCCACGAACTCATGCAAGTCTCTCGGCTGCTCGGCCGGGAGCCGTTGCCGTGGGTAGCTGAACTCTACGAAACGGCGTTCGAGGTCGACGCGTTCGGCCTGCTCTGGTACCGAGAGATTGTCGTCGTCATCCCTCGCCAGTCGGGCAAGTCGACACTGGTCATCCCGTGGGGCGTGCACCGCATGACGACATGGGGCGAGCGGCAATTCATGCTCTACACCGCACAGACCCGTGGCGCCGCGAAACAGAAACTCGTCGACGAACAGTTCTACCTGATCAACCAATCGCCGTTTCGACGGCTGCTGATCCCGAACCGCCAGGGCCGAATCCTGCCGAACCTCTCCCACGGTGAGGAACGTCTCGAATGGGTCAACGGCTCGAAATGGCTGATCGACGCGCCGACCGAAACGGCCGCGCACGGCCTCACCCTCGGGCTCGGCGTCGGAGACGAGTTCTTTGCTCACCAGGACGCCCGTGTCGAGGCGGCGATGTCGCCGACGATGATCACCGTTCACGACTCACAGAAACTGTGGCTCTCGACGGTCGGCAAGTCGAAAAAGAAATCGCCGTTCATGTGGTCGAAGGTCGAGGCCGGCCGCGCTCGTGTCGAGGTCGCCGAGGCCATGCGGGCGACCGGCGTCGACGACTCTCGAACGCTGTACATCGAGTATTCGTTTCCCGAGGACGCCGACCCGCTCGACCCGGTCACATGGTGGGAGAACCTGCCCGCGCTCGGCTACACGATCACGCAGGACGGCATCGCGGCGCAGCTCGACTCCCTCGGGCTCGTCGAGTTCCTACGCGCATTCGGCAACCTGTGGGGCGACGATCGCGGCAAGGAATGGAAGATTCCCGCTGACGACTGGTACGCGGTCGAGGACCCCGAGTCGGAGATGTCCGAAACCCTCGTGTGGGTGGTCGACGTGTCGCCCGAACAGGCGTTCGCGTCGATCAGCGTAGCGGCGCATCGACCTGACGGCCTCGTGCACGTCGAGGTCGTCGAGTCGTGGCCTGGCACGCATTGGGTCATCGACGGCGACCCGACGCGCGGCGGCGGTGACGATCAGTTGTCGTGCAGGGGGATAGCGACGCTCGTCGCGCATCACGGCGGCACCGTCTACTACGACCACACCACAACCGGCGCCCTCGTGCCGCTCATGGTCGAGGCCGGTATCGAACCGATCCCGATCGCCGTGCAAGACATCAAGGTCAGCGCCGCGGCGCTGGTCATGGCCGTGAAGAACAAGACCGTTCGACACCTCGGGCAGCACGAACTGACCGACGCGCTCGCCGCCGCTGCGACGCGGGTGTTCGGCGACGGCTGGGGCTGGGCTCGCGGCAAGTCAATGGCCGACATCACGGCGCTCATGTCGGCGACTCTCGCGTTCTGGATGCTCTCGAAGACGCTGCCCGAACTCAATTACGACCCGAACGCGACGATGCGCGAAACCGCGACATCTGACGAGTTCCAAGAGCACGCCCAATAGGAGGCCGCATGTTGCAGAAAATCAGGAAAGCGCTCGGGTCGGTGACAGTGAAACCGCCCAAGTTGGCCCTGTCGATGGTGACGACGGTCCTCGACATCGTGGGCGCCGCGCTGGTCGTGACGGGCGTCGCGCTGATCTGTATCCCGGCCGGGTTCATCCTGGCGGGCCTCGTGCTCGTGGCAATGAGCTGGCGGGCGAACCGGTGAGCGTGTTCTTCGGCAAGGGTGAGGGGCGCTCGGTCGGGTGGAGCGACGTGTTCGGTACGTCGAGTCACGGTTCGTTCTCGCTCGGCGGCTTGCACGACCAGGCGTTGCGCGTCATCCCCGTGTATGCGGCCGTGTCCCTGATCGCCGATCAGTTCGCAATGCTCCCATTCGCGACGTATCGGGGCGGCTTGCAGGCATCGCAACAGATCGCGACGCCGCAGTTCCTCGTCAAGCCCGATCCGCGTATCTCGGTGTTCGACTGGAAATATCAGCTCGCAGTATCGCTCAAGCTGCGCGGGAACGCCTACGGGTACCTCACCGGCTCATCGATCCGGCCGAGCGGCGTGCTCTGGATTCACCCTGACCACATCACCGTCAACGAAACCTCGGGCACGCCGATTTACAACTTCTACGGCGCGCAAGAAACGAACTGGCAGCACGGCGGGCGCATCATCCACCTGCGCGAGTTCGTGCAGGCGGGCAGCGTCAAGGGACTCTCACCGATCGCGATGTTCCGGGCGACGTTCGAAACGTCGGCCTACGCGATGAAGTACGGCAACGAGTGGTTCAAGAATTCTGCGATCCCCTCGGGCATCCTGCGGAACGAAAAGACGCAGCTCAAACCGGGCGCAGCGGCCGAGGCCAAAGCGCTGTTCATGGCGTCGACGCAGCACAAAGAGCCCGTCGTGCTCGATACGAACTGGACGTGGCAACAGGTCAGCATCGCGCCCGAAGAGGCGCAGTTCCTGCAAACCATCAAGGCGACGGCGACGCAAATCGCGGCGATCTTCCGGGTATCTCCCGAGGACATCGGCGGCGAGTCGGGCAACTCGCGCACCTACGGAAACCGCGAGAGCGACCAACAGGTGTTCAACATTCGGACGCTGCTCCCGCTCGTGACTCGGGTGGAAGAGGCGCTGAACGAGATTCTGCCCAATCCGCAGTTCATCAAGTTCGACCTCGAAGTGCTGAGCCGGCCGAACATGCTCGAACGCGCTCGGGCGAACACCGAGAAGTTGAAAAACGGCACGCGAACGCTTGCCGAGGCGCGCAAGGGCGAAGACGCGGCACCTCTCACCGAGGCCGAGGTCGAGTTCTGGCACAAGTACTACCTCACGACCTACGGCGAACGCGCCGCTGCCACCGAGTCGACCACAACATCAATCGCGAAAACGGAGGGCTAATGCCACCCAACTACGAACGGCGCTCATTCGAGCGCCCTGTCGAACTCAGAGCCGCATCCGACGGCACGAGCGGCCCCGGCATCCTCAAGGGATACGGGGTCGTTTTCAATTCCCCGAGCCGCGACCTCGGCGGGTTCATCGAGGAATTCGACCCGGCCGCGTTCGCGTGTGTCGGCGACGGTGACGCGCAGACGATCGACATCGGCATGAATGGCCGGGTCATCGCTCGCGACAACCACGACAACAACGGTCTGCTCGGCACGACCACGGCGGGCACTCTGCGGCTGTTCGTCGACGACATCGGCGTGCGGTACGAAATCGACCTGCCCGACACGTCGCGCGGTCGTGACGTTGCCGTGCTCGCCGAGCGCGGCGACTACGCGTTCTCGTCGTTCGCGTTCCGCACGCTGCCGGACGGTGACACCTGGCGCGAGAACGACGCCGGGCAGCTCGTCCGCGTCGTGACCGGCGCGACCCTGATCGACGTTGCACCCGTGGCTGATCCGGCCTACTGGGGCTCGTCGACAGAACTCAGCCGGTCATTCGACCTTGAGGCCGTTCGGGCCTCCCTCAATCTTGCCGACACCGAGACGGCGCCCCCCCGGCGGCGGGCGGGCGTTTCGAGCAGGGCAAAAGAAATGCAGTCCACTATCGAAAGGAGCCGCTATGACGGCCGTTAAGGAAAACATCAAGCGCATTCTCGAAGAGCGCGCGTTCCTCTGGGAGAACCAGGGCAAGGCGCTCGCCGACATCGCGAACCTGCGGGAGTTCACCGCCGAGGAACGCGTCAAGTTCGAAGCCGTCGAGGCCGACTTCGGCGCGTTCGGGCAGCGCATCAAGGCGCTCGAACTGTCCCTCGACCAGGAACGACAGATCAACGAGTTCGCGGCCCTGTTCCAGAACGACAACACGGTGCGAACCGCCGTCGAGACCGAGCTGCGCTCGGTTCTCTCGCTGCGCGAGAAGTCCGAGGTCGACTTCTCGTTCACCGGCAAGGAGATGACTCGAGCGCTGGCGACGGGCACGGCCGGCGCAGGTGGCAACCTGATCCCGGCAACGTTCTGGGACATGCTGATCCAGCCGCTGCGGAACTTTGTGTCGGTGCTCAACGCCGGTGCGACGCAGATCACGACCGCCTCGGGTGAGAACATCACGATTCCGCGCGTGTCCTCGTACGGCGCTGCTGCGGCGCAGGTCGAGGCAACGCAGCTCACCGGTTCCGACCCGGCGTTCGATCAGACGACCCTCAAGGCGTTCAAGTTCGGCGACTTCCGCGACGTGTCCCGCGAGCTGATCGACGACTCGGCCATCGACATCGAGGGCCTGATCACGAAGCTGATCGGTCAGAACATCGGCCTGCTGCTCGGTCAGAAGCTTTCGACCGGTACGGGCATCAACCAGACGGCCGGCATCGTGACCGCCTCCACGGTCGGCGTGACGGGCGCGACCGGTGTCAGCGGCGCCGCGACGTTCGAC
This sequence comes from Cryobacterium sp. RTC2.1, assembly GCF_035018685.1. Classification (NCBI taxonomy): domain Bacteria; kingdom Bacillati; phylum Actinomycetota; class Actinomycetes; order Micrococcales; family Microbacteriaceae; genus Cryobacterium; species Cryobacterium sp. RTC2.1. The sequence continues at coordinate 21,543 of NZ_JASJXJ010000005.1, read as the reverse complement.
AACATCATCGATCTGTTCTACTCGATCGGTGCCCCGTACCGCGGGAATGGTTCGTGGATCATCGCTGACCAGGCGCTCGGCGGCATCCGCAAGCTCAAGGACTCCACCGGCCGCTACCTGTGGGAGCCCTCGGTAGTGTTCGGCGCTCCCGACCTGATCCTCGGTCGCCCCGTGTTCGGTGACCCGAACATGGCCGCTCCGGCGATCGGTGCCAAGCCGATCCTGTTCGGCGACATCAGCGCCTACTGGGTGCGGTTCGTGAACTCGCTCCGCATCGAGCGCAGCGACCAGGCGCTGTTCGGTACCGATCAGGTCGCGTTCCGCGGCGTGCTGCGCGCCGATGGTCTCCTCACGGACCCGTCGGCCGTGAAGACCTTCCAGGGCGGTGCGAGCTAGTGGCGGCTCCCTCCGCTACGGCGCCCGTTGACGTGGCGCCGGACGCCGTGCCCGTCGACGTGGTACTCGACCCCGTGCCTGTCGACGTGGCGCCTGAGGTTGCGCCCGTCGACCCGGCAGCGGTCGAGGTCCCGGTCGCCGACGTGGCGCCGGTCACGGCCGAGCACGCGGCCGAGCAGACGGCGGCGGCAGTCGCTGCCGAGAGCGAAGCGGCGCAGGCCGTCGCGGCGTATGTCGTGGCGGTCGCGATCGGCGGGTCGCGCAACGGTGTGGCCTGGCCGGGGCTGGGCGAGCTGATCGAGCTGCCCGCGCACGAGGCCGCGGCCTACTTGCAGTTCGGCTACATCAAAAAGCCCGAGTAGTCGTGGCCGCGGTGGAAACCGCGACCATGCCCGCATCCGAGCGAGCCACGCCTAACCCGCGTGGCTCGCTCGCTGTGGCGCCGGTCGCGGAGACACGAAAGGAGGTGCCCGATGGGGTGGCCTATTCGCGCGGCTGACGTGCGCAAGGAACTGGGGTACAAGCCGGATCAGGGGGACACGGACGAGCTTGACCTGTACGCCGGGGGGGCGGTCGAGCGCATAGAGCGCAAGATCGGCAAGGTGTCGGGGCAGGTCATCAAGGTCACGGCGACCGGGCCGACCGACCTCGTACGTCTCCACGCGCGAGCATCCGAGGTGACCCGGCTCACCGTGAACGGTGTGGCGGTCGACCTTGCCGGGTTCGAGTTGTCGACTGGTTCGATTCTGCGAGGCAACTTCCCGCCTGGCGCTCTCGTCGTGTGGGCGGTCGCGCCGCTGAATGATTCCTCGCTTGTCGTGCTCGCCGCTCGTCGCCTGGCGGCGTTGTGGTGGAAACAATCGAAGAACGGGCCTCACGGGCAGGCTGACGTGCAGGACGCGGCAACGGTCATGGGCGTCGGTATCCCTCGGGTCGTGCTCGCCATGATCGACGGTATCGACGACCTGGCGGGTATCGGGTGAGCGGGATCAGCTCGGCGACCGCACAGGCCGAGACAACGCTCGCGCTGCTCGCCGCTTTCAAGACCGCACTCGCCGATGAAACCGACCTCGACATCACGCTCGGATTCGTTTACCCCCCGGTCGGTCACGCGTGGGTGTCTGTCGGCGACACGGTGTCGGACATCGACCCGAAGAACATTGGGCCGGCTCGTCAGCTCAGCGAAACGCTGACCATTTCCGTCAGCGTCGGCGCGTGGAATCCCGAGCGTGACGAGGAAAAGCGCGAGGCGGTATTTCGTCGCGCGTTCGGCATCCTCGCCACGATTCAGACCCATATCCGGGTCAACGACATCACGCTCGGCGGCACCGTTCTGTGGTGCGTGCCCGGCCATTCGTCGTCGACGGGGGCAACTCCCGAGGACCGCGCGCAGTTTGGCGAGTTCACCGAAATCGCGGCGACGTTCGTCGCACAGCACCGCATCCGAACATTCCAGTAGAGAGGGCATCCGATGCCGAAATACAGAAACGTGTCGCCGCTGGGTGACCTCGATACGCCGATCGTTGGCCGGATCGTCGAGGCGGGCGAGGTCATCGAACTGCCCGCCGAGCGTGCGGTCTTCCTCGTCGGCCAGGACGAAACGTGGGAGCCGGCCGACGACGAGGCCCGAGCGCTCGCGAACCCCGAACCGACCCCACCCGACACGGCGCCGACCGCCGACACCCCCGCTGAGCCCCCGGCCAGCACCGACACGAACGGAGAACCGGTCCAGTGAGCACTCAGGTTGACTACAGCCTCGGGCTCGGCGTCGAGTCGAGCTACGGGACGGCCGTCACGGTCGGCCGGTTCTTCGAATCGGAGGTGAAGTGGAAGTACAAGCCCGTCAAGGTGCAGGGCAAGGGCATGCAGCCGACCAAGGCCGTGAACCGCCTCAAACGCAACACGCTCGCACGCATCGAGGCGAGCGGCGATCAGGAGGTCGAGGTTCTGACCAAGGGATTCGGTGTGCTCTTGCAGGCCGTATTCGGCGGGCTCACCAACACGCTCGTCGCGGCCGGGGCGACCGGTTACCAGCAGGTGCACACCCTGGCGACGACCGACCCGGTTCGTTCGCACACGGTGCAGGGCGTGTTGCCGACTCTCGGCGGCGGCGCGGGCAACCCTCACACCTTCACGGGGTGTGTCGCTGACTCGATCACGTTCGACGTCAAAGAGGGCGGCATCCTCACAGCCAAGATCGCCTGGCTCGCGAAAACGATGTCGACCTCAATCAGCGCGGCGGCAGCGAGCTACCCCGTAGCCGACCTGTTCTCGTACGTCAACGGCGCGATCTATAAGGACGTGACCAGCGTCCCGACCACGACCTCGCTCGCGGTCGGAACGACGGCCCTCGCGAACGTGACGGAATTCTCGCTCACGGTGAAGAACAACCTCGACAAAGCCGGGTACAACCTCGGCGGCGGCGGCGTGCGCGTTCGCGAGAACCTGCTCGGCGTGCGTTCGATCACAGGCAAGATGAAGATCGAGTACAGCGACAATCTGCTGCGCGACGCGTACATTGCGCAGACCCCGCTCGGGCTCGTGCTCACGTTCACGCAGGTTGCCTCGGGCGCGCTCGGGTACGACCTCACGCCCGATCCGATCTATCCGACTGTGCAGATCGTTCTGCCGTCGCTACTGCTCGGCGGGAACATTCCCGAGAGCAACGGCGGTGCGCCGATCGTCATCGACATCGATTTCGAGGCGTTCGACAACGGCACGGCTGCACAGCCGATCTGGGTCGTCTACCGCACCGCAGACACCGCACCGTGACCGACAGCGTAAGCGCCCGGATTGAACCGACGAGCTTACGCGAGGTCTTGGCCGCGACGCGGGAGTTCTCGCCGAAGCTCGCAACTGAGCTACGGCGGGGACTCCGCGGCGTGGGCGACGAGATTATCACCGCCCAAAAGGCAATCCTCGACGGGCCGCTGCCGACTGGCGTCGCGAAGGTAGGCCAGCACGTCACGGTCGGGTGGAGCAAGAAGAACCAAGCGGCGACGCTCATTCGGCGCAACATCTACGCGAACCAGGGCGAGACGAGGAACCGGCGTTCAACCGGTATGCGCGAGGCGATCAAAAGGGGCCTGAAAACGAAGGTCATCGCCGGTAAGACGCGGCAGGGCATTGCGATCACGACGACAAAGAGCGCCGAAAGTCGCAAGTGGCCGATGTCACGCACCTGGAATACCCCGATCTTTCGGCACCGGATTTACGGCCGGAACGAATGGACCTACCAAAAGGGTCAACCGTACTTTTTCGATCCCGTGCAGGCGGGCAAAGAGCACGCCCGTCAGGCCGCGCTCGAAGCGATCACCCGATCGATTGAACAGATCACGAGATAGCAGGAGACAACGAATTGGCAAAAATACTCGTCAACGGCCGCGAACTTGTCGTGAAGCCGATCCACAAAGCGCGTAACCGCGACCTCATCGAGCTCCAGGTGCAGTCGGGCCTCAAGCTCTCGGAAATCATGGAGCGCGCGAAGGCATCCGACCTGTTCGCGACCGTGATGTGTTCGTTCCTCGCGCAGCACAACGCGGGATTTCAGGTGAAGTGGAACGACCTGATCGACGGTACGTCCGAAGACCTGGGCGAGTTCGTGACCGAGCCCGGCGACGATCCGGCGAAGGCCGAGGCCGAGGCAGAGGCAAACCCTACCCAACCGGATTCAGCAACGCTCGCACCGGTCGACGAGCCAAACCCGAGCCCGACGCCCGAGTAACGGCGCTCAACACGCGCGAACCGTGGCTAGAGGGCCAGATTGACGCCCGGTTCAGCATCATCGCCCATGCCAATTTCTGGCCGGGTATGACTTACGACGCGGTGCTCGACCTGCCCTTTCATATCTGGCTTGGAATCGCGATCTCGTGCGACGCGCAGGTTGAGCACAACGAACGATCGCACAAGGAATCAGAGAGGTAAGCATGTCAACAACCGCGAAAGACTTGGTTGTCCAGATCCTCGGTGATAGTTCCGGCGCCGACAAGATGTTCGCCGCATTCGAGAAGAACGCCGGGAAGATCGCGGTGGGGGTCGCTGCGGCGTTCGCCGGCGCGAAGATCGGTTCGCTCGTGTCCGACAACATGGACATTTCAGCCGGGCAGGCGAAGATGACCGCGCAGCTCGGCCTCACTTCGGCCGACTCGGCCCGCCTGGGCAAGCTCAGCGGGCAGGTGTACAGCGATAACTTCGGTTCCTCGATGGAAGATGTCAACTCGACTTTGAAATCGGTCGGACAGAACATCGGCGACCTGCGCACGACCTCGGACGCTGAACTGACCAAAATGGCCGAGAAGTCGAGCACACTCGCGTCGACGTTCGACCTAGACATGAACGGCGTGACGGGCGCTGTCGGCACGATGCTGAAAACCGGCATCGCGAAGAACGCCGACGAGGCATTCGACATCCTCACGAAGGGGCTACAGAACGGCGCGAACAAGGCCGGCGACTTCCTAGACACGATGACCGAATACCCGGTGCAGTTCCAAGCCCTCGGGCTGTCGGCATCGGACGCGACGGGGCTCATGTCGCAGGCTCTCGCGGGCGGTGCGCGCAGCTCTGACCTCGCCGCCGACGCGTTGAAAGAGTTCTCGATTCGAGCGATTGACGGCTCAACACTCAGCGCGCAGTCCTACCAGGCGCTCGGCTTGAGCGCTACCGACATGACCAAGCGCATGTCGCTCGGCGGGCAGTCGGCGAAGGACGGGCTACAGCTCGTGCTCGAAAAGCTGCGCGAAACCGAGGACCCCGTGAAGCGGAACGCGATCGCGGTCGGACTATTCGGCACGCAGGCCGAGGACCTCAAGGGCGCTCTCGGCAAGATGGACGTGTCGACGGCCGTCGCGGGACTCGGGCAGGTCGCCGGGGCCACGCAAGCCATGATGGACGGCATGGGCGCTGAGCCCCAGTCGAAAATCGAGAGCATGAAACGCGGGTTCGACACCTGGCAGCAAAGCCTAATCAGCACGAAAGGGCCGGTCGGTGACGTTGCAGCCGGGCTCATGGCTTTTGGGCCGGGTGCCATGCAGGTAATCGCGGCGATCGGGCCGATGATCGCATTCGCGGGGGCGAAGGTCATGGCGACCGGTGCCACGGCGGCAGCGGCGACCGTGACCGAGGCCGACACCGCGGCGACCCTGGCGAACAACGTCGCGTGGTACGCGAACCCTGTTGCATGGATCGTGATCGGGATCGTTGCCGCGATCGCCCTGCTCGTCGGCGCCGCGATCCTGATCGTTCAGAACTGGGGGCCGATTTCCGAATGGTTCGGGAACCTCTGGCACAGCATCTGGGACGGCGTGACGTGGTTTTTCGGTGTCCTGACAGAGGGATTCCTGAACTTCACCCCGCTCGGACTAATCATCAAGAATTGGGGCGCGGTCACCGATTGGTGGAACGGGTGGTGGGGTGGAATCCTCGGCACAGCGAGCAACAACATCAATTGGGTCGGCGGCAAGATCGACGAGTTTGTCGGCTTCTTTACCTCAATTCCCAATCGGGTCGGTGCGGCGTGGACCGGGCTGAGCAACCTAGTGCACGGCGTCATGCGCAACGTGGCCGTGTATGCGGCGAACACATGGAACAGCACGCTCGGGGCGATCAACGTCGACTTGCCGTGGTTTCTCGGCGGGGCGCACATCGCGTTCCCGAAGCTGCAAATCCCGGCCCTTGCCGCGGGCGGTGTCGTCTCGTCGCCGACGATTGCCCTGATCGGTGAAGCCGGTCCCGAGGCAGTCGTACCGCTGAGCCAGTACAACGGCGGCGGCTCTGGTGGCGATTACTACGTCGATGTGCCCGTCGAGGTTCATCTCGACGGCGGAGTGCTCGTCCGCACGGTCGAGCGCGTGCTTTTGAAACGGAGGTAGGCCCATGCAAACAGGTCCTGCCGGGTTCGACGCTGCTCTCGCAGCGCGTGACCCTTTGACCGCTTCAACACTCGTCGGCGGCGGCTTGACGTACGACGCGACGGACGAGACGGGGTTCGGGTCATCAGTCAAGGTGACTCGAATCCTGTCGGGAGAACTTCCGGCGTCGGCGACGAATATCGTCGGCGGGCTCTCTGCCACCGTTGAGCTCCGGGGCGACAATCGAATCGCAGGCGCGCCGAATCCGCTCGTGGGGGCTGACCGGCTCGCCTGGCTCAATACGCCGATCACCGTCGAGGTTGGATACGACGGGCTCACCGTCCCTGTGTTCACTGGTCGTGTTTCGCAGCTCGGCGCGCATGAGGCGTCGCATTCGGCCGAGATTGACGGCCGCGACTCGGCGGGCCGGTTGACGGCGGCCGTCAAGCTGCCGCCGTACGGGTCGTACGCGAACAGAACGACGCTCGGTGTGCCCTCGGTGCATCGCACGAACACGCAGGCCGTCATCACGAACATTCTGCACAGCAACGGTATTCGGATGACGCCGCCGCCCCGTGCCTCGTGCGTGCTCTCCATCCCGGGTGTTGGCGGTTGGCTCGCTGACATCGGCTGGACCGTACCGCAGGGGGCGCCCACGCCCGACGTGTGGCTCGAAACGGGCCGGTTCGGCATGGCGCCCATTGACACGGCCGAAACGCTCAAAGGGCTGCTGAGCAAGCCATGTAATTTCGCCAACCTGAACACCTCTCAAGTCGAATTCTGGTTCCGGCATACGGGCGCCGATTCCCCGGCATTTATCGCATTGCAGATGGTCGACGGCTCCCTGATCTGGTGCACGATCGCGTCGAACACCGCGCAGGTCTGGGTGCGAAAGGGGTTCGGGGGGAGCTTGAACGTGCTCACGTCGAGCACACTGTCGACGGGCTGGCATCACATCTGTTTTGAGTTCGATTTCGGAATCAACACGAAACTGTGGATCGACGGCACACTCAACGCGTCCAGCACGACACCGTGGGGATCGACCTACACGCCGAACCCCGGCCCCATCAATCAACTCTTGGTCGACGCCGGTCGCGTGCAGGGCATCAACTTCTACAACGTAGCGGGCACGCTGGCGGCACCGACGAGCGCCGTTATGGCGTTCGTTGCTCAGGCCGACCTGAGCATCGGCGCGCTTGACCTAAGCGCGACGCCGAACGTTGACGGTCGCGACGCATGGTCTGTGTTGCAGGAAATCGCGCAGGCGGAACTCGGCATGGTCGGTTTCAGCGAGTCGGGGCGGTTCTTTTTCAAGAGCCGTGCCGACCTCGCCGCGGCGACAACCCCTGTCGCAACGTGGGGCCTCGATTTGGTCGAGGAACTAGCCACGACAGCGAGCATCGACGGCATTCTGTCGAGGGCCACGGCGACGGTGAAACGACCAATCGGCGTGTTTTCCGGCGTCGGTGCGGACTCGCCGTCGACGATCGCGATTCCGAGCGTGCTCGCCGATCAGGTGTACACGGTGCCGCCTGGCACGTCGTCGGTGCTGCTCACGGGTTCGGTCCCGTATCTGCCAACGACGCACCGCGTTTCGGTCGTCACCGCGCCTAGTGGCGCGTGGGGGTCGGCGGTCGGCATGGCATTGTGCACGGATGCGTACGGCAGTACCCGGTACACGGGGCCGGATGTCTCAGCGACGATTGCCCCGGCCAGTCAGACGGCGTGGCGCGTCACGTTTCAGAACAACTCAGGCGGCACCGTTTACACGGCCTGGCCGAATGACTGGACGGCGAGCGGCGGGTACGTGACCGTGCCATTCGATCGAGCGGCAGGCGCTCCCGCGCTGTGGGTGAACGGTTACTCGTTCCCTGCCGGGGCATTGGGCGATGTGCTCGTAGACCGCTCGAACTCGGCCTCGATCGCAGCGTGGGGCGAGCGGGTGCTACCGCTGGGCGACAGCGTGTGGCGGCAGAACCCGACTCAGGTCGAGGCATTCGCCGACGCGATCCTCGCAGCGACCTCATATCCGCGTGCTCAGGTCGACGACGTGACCGTGCCGGCCGATCCTCGGTGGCAGCTCGGCGACCCGGTGACGTTGCACGATGCGCGTGGCCGGCTACCCGACATCGTGGCGCGGATCACCTCAATAGAACTGACGATTTCGCTCGAAGTTGAGGGCGGCATGGTCGGTAAATACGGGCTCAGACAGGTCTAGGGGGCGACGAATTGCCAGACATTTACACGTTAGTCACGCAGCTCGTCCCCGTCGCCGGTTGGGTCGGCGCCACGACGACAGCGGTTGTCGCTATCTGGAAGGGCTGGCCGACGTTCCGCAAGGTCGTGCGCATCCTCGGGCGGTTCGTCACCTTGACGGAAACGCTCGCGACGCTGCCCGACGACCTCGCATTCATCAAGCACGAGCTGGACGCGAACTCGGGCAAATCAGTGAAGGACATCGCGACGCGCACCGAGAAAGCGGTCGCGGTACTGACCGAGGACATGGCGCACGTCAAACGACAGAATGCGTCGCTGAAAACGTCGCTCTCACGAACGAATCGAACACTCACAGAACATATGAAGGGCACACAAGATGAGTAATGGAATTGACGCGGCGACGAGTCAGCGGGGGCTGAGTTTCGGCCTCGCTCGATCGCAGGGATACGAGTCTTGTTACGTCAAGCTCGGCGGTGACAACGTGGGCCGCTACATCGCGCCGTACTACCTCGCCGAACTCCGGTCGGTTCGCGCGGCGGGGATGCGCGCCGGGCACTACTGGGTGCCGAACGCTGGCCGGGATGCCGTCGACGCGGCGAACTATTTCGTCGACAACATCGCCGGATGGACAGCCAGCGATTTCGCCGTGCTCGACAACGAATCTCTCGACGGCGCGCGCCGGTACGACGATGCCGCGGTTGCCGCGTGGGTTCGCCAGGTGCAGGCACGCCTCGGGGTCAGCGGGCGGCAGGTCAAGGCCTATCTGGGCCTCGCCGACGCACGTTCGAACGATTGGTCGCAGACGCTCGCGACCGGCTGCTCGTTCATCATTGCCGCGTATTCGTACTCGCCATTCGCGTTCGACTTGCTCGGCCGCATTCCGATGGATCGCGTCGACGGACACCAGACGGGCGGCGCCGTGATCGGCGGCGTCGCAACCGATGTCAACGCCTGGCGCGACAACGCGTTCGACTACTCCGCGGCCCCGGCCGCAGTCGCAGCGCCGGCCGCTGTCGTCGCGAACGTGGCGCCGTCGTCGTCCGGCGCCGGGTGGGCGTTCAACCTTCCGAGCCAGGACGTGCAGCGCCGGATTCAGCAGGCGCTCGCGAACCGTGGCCGGTACCACGGCCTGATCGACGGCGTGTGGGGGCCGTTGACGATCGCGGCTATGCAGTTGACGCTGCGCAATGTCGGGTACACGGGCGACCTTGACGGCATCCCCGGCCCGATGACCTGCCATTACGTGCAGGTCTACGCCGAGAAGTTCGGCAGCTACACGGGCGGCGTCGACAGCGACCTCGGCCCGTTCTCGTGGGCCGGGTTCGCGCTGGGCCTCGAACGCCCGTGAGTCGCCTGGCGATCGCCATCATCTGCGGCGTGTATCTCGTCGTGTGCGTGCTCGTGGCGATCGCCTTGCCGATCATCGCAGCGCTCGTGCACATGGGCGCGCTGTTCCTCGAAATCGCCGCCCACGCATACTGACTCGGCCTATTCGGGCCGGGCATTCGCACATCTGAAAGGACATATCTTGTCGAATTTCTTCATCGCGATCATTCGATCGCTCATTCCGATCATCGTCGGGTGGATCGTTGGTCTGCTCGTGTCGGTGAACGTGCACCTCGACCCGAGTATCGCTGAGGGGGCGATCGCCTCGGCGAGTGCGCTGTCGGCGTCCCTGTATTACCTCGGGGTCGTGTGGCTCGAACGCAAGTACTCGTGGTTCGGGTGGCTGCTCGGCGTTGCGCGGAATCCTGTCTACGCGGCCGCACCTCGGCACAGCGCCTAACTACCTTTTCCGCCGCCCCGGTCACGCTGGCCGGGGCGGCTCTCACAGTAGGAGCTGAACCTTGACAGACATCATCTTTCGTTTCTCGAACCCGTCGCCGACTGGCGTCGACGTGCCCGCAAGCGGGTTCGTCGAGTGCTCTCTCGTCGTCGTCGAACAGAGCGTGACGGGTACCCGCACGCTCGAGCGTTTTTCGGTGGAGCTCGTCGACGGGCTGGCCGCTGCGCCGCTGTCGCCGACAGCACTCGGCCAGGCGTGGCACATCATTGTGCAGGGCGTAGCAGGCGTGCACGAGTTCTTCAAGGCCGTGCCCGTAGACGCCGATCCAATTCGGTATGACGCACTCGTTGACGTTGATCCAGGGACATTGACCATCACGCCGACCACGCAGGCAGCATGGGATGCAACCCTGACCGATGTCGCGGCAAGCGCGAGCGCTGCCGGTTCGGCAGCGGCCTCGGCTGCTACCGCGGCCGGCACGGCCGGCACTGCGGCCGGTGCGGCCAGCACGGCGGCGGTTGCGGCGACGACTGCGGCCGGCGCAGCCAGCTCGGCAGCAACAACGGCAGCGAGTCGTGCGGCAGCCGCCGAGACGGCGCGTGCCGCAGCGGTTACCGCCGCTGCCTCAGTACCAAGCCGGACTGAACTCGCCGCCACCTATGCACCAAAGACCGGGGCAGGATCGCCCATAGCTGTATCGGTCGCAATGTCGATCGCCCTCAGGAGGAACTAACCAATGACCGCTACTGACCTTATTCTCGTTTCGAGTCTCACGCCGACGAACCTCGCGGCCGTCGCCCTCCCTTGCGTGCTCGCGGCGTCACCATCCGTTCAGGGATTTCCGATCACGGCAACGTCAGGGGGGACGCTTGCGGCAGGGACCTACGGCTACCGGGTATCCGCGCTCATCGGCACTTCGGAGACTCTTGCCGCCGCCACTATCACTGCCACAACGACCAGCACGACAGGCATGGTCACCCTCTATTGGCTGCCAGTGCCCGGTGCGACGAGTTACAAGGTATACGGGCGCACCAGTGGTAGTGAACTGCTCATGGCGACCGTTGCCGCCCCGGCGACCTCGTGGGTAGATACTGGCTCTGTCACCCCCGCTGGCGCTCTCCCGACGTCATCAGCTTTCGTCGAGGCCACCGCAGCACCCGGCCTCTGGACGCCGCCCACCGGCAAGACCGCGCAGTTGAGCGGGCTCGTCGTGTCTAACCCGACGAACAACGCAGGAAACGTCTTCCTGTCGGTCGTGCACGCAGGCAGCACGGGAGGTGCCGCGAACCGTGTGCTCGGTGGCAACCTGTCGCGCCCGGATGCGTTCGCAGGCGTCCCTGACATCGATATTGTGCGCTCACACGTTCTCGCCCCGGGCGACTTCATCACTGGATACGCGACCGTCCCCGGTCTCATTCTCACTCTGGACGGGGTGCTGTCCTCGTGAGCGGCATGACAAATGCGGCAGTCCTGCGGCACGTTCACCGCTCGCGCACCGTACCGAACGGTCTGGCACTCTTCGGCGACTCGATCACCTTCAACGGTGGCCGCCACGCAGTCAACCCGACGACTTATAAGGACATCGGATTCTGGACGTGGGCGCAGTTCCTGATCGGTCATGCCTTCACGTTCCTCGGGAATTTCGGCGTGAGTGGCGAGAAGACGACACCCATGCTGAACCGCCTCAACGACATTGTGAACGTCCGGCCCGGCTGGGTACACGTCCTCATGGGCACGAATGACGTGAACAACGGCATCGACATCTCGGTCACGATCGCCAATATCGACTACCTGCTCGGCTATTTCGAAAGCGCCGGTCTCCGCGTCCTCCTCGGAACGATCCCCCCACAGAACAGCCTGACGGCGACCGGTGCTATGCAGCACCGCCGCCTGAACGCGTGGATACGGATGCAGGGCCATACCCGGCGGAACGTCGTAATCGTCGACTACTTCGCGTCGCTCGTCAACCCGATCAACGGCAACTACGCCGGCTCCGGATTCCTCGTGCAGACTAACGACGGCATCCACCCCGCCGCGATCGGCGCCTACGTCATGGGGAAGACCCTCGTTGCCGCCGTGCGCGCGGCCGGGATTAGCGCACCGGCCGAAATCTTCTCCGACGAGGCGGACACCACCAATGCACTGCTCTACGGGCAGTTCTCGGGGGCAGGCGTGGGTGCAGCCCCTACTGGATGGACTGGCTCCGCCCCTACCAATAGCGGAACGGTGGCCTACTCCAAGGCGTCTCGAAGTGACATTGCTACCCAGTCTCCTGCGGCGCGCACCTGGCAACAGCTCATGCTGGCCCCGTCATCGCCTGGCGTTGCCACGTCAATGACCCTCACCAACTCGAACACCCGGGGCGGATCTTGGGCGGTAGGTGACACCATCGCAGCCTCCGTTGCGGCGAAGGCGACCGCGCTCGATCAGGCGCCGGCGACCCTGACTCAGGCTGGCCTGTCGTTCTCGGTCCAATGCCTGAGTAGCGGGTTCGCCGTGCTCGCCCGGGCTGACGACCTCTATTGGGTGCCCGGAGTCGCCGGGTATGGGAACCACACCCTCGACGATCGACAGGGCGTCTTCATGACGCCGCCCGTCGTCATCCCGGCCGGAACGGTCTATGTGCAGGTGCAGATAACGATCGGTGGTGGCGGGACCTACTGCTTCGACCAGGCAGGCATCCAGAACCTGAGTCGTTATGGACTCGTGGCCTAGTTGACTGTCGTACTGAGTTCGCCAGATGCCCGGTGATCCTCGTCCCCGGTATGCCCGCTCAAAGCCGGAATGGTGTTCTTTGAGCGGGCATACCGGTCAGCCGGAATCGCAAGTACCACCGCGAGGGGCACCCATGCCGCCCAAGAGGTATAGCCGAACGTGAAGAATGTCGTCGGGACTTCCAGCCACCCAAGACAGATAAAGACGATTGGCCACATAGCGAGCGTGAGGGAAGTGGTCGTTGGTTTTATATTTCCGAAACGCCAAGACTTCACCAAGATAGATATGTAGACGAGGGCAAGGGCGGCGGCGCCAACAATTCCGGCCACCGTCAGGGTGTTTACCCACATGTTATGGCCATGGAACGCGAGGCCGGCGATCGCGGACCTGGTCTCCGAAATGCTGATGTAGATGTCTGATCCCCACCCCAGAAAAGGTCTGGATTTCCAGAGTGCCAGGCTCTCTTCCCAGATAATCCCTCGGGCTGAGAAGGACTTGGCGTTTGAGGTCGCAACGAGGAAAACACCCACGGGGATGACGGCCACGTAGACGAGTAGTTGAGGTAGACCAAGGAGGAGCCTGCTTCCGTCGCCCAGGCGGCGGATTGCTACCCAGAGTCCCGCAGCGGCAAGACCGACCGCGACAGCCAGGATGGATGTTCTGGATGCCGTCCAGACTAGAGCGAAGGCGATGACGACCAAGCTGAGTCGTCGCCAGCCGGTGCGTTTGATCAAGAATGCAAAAGGAAAGCCAAGGGCGAGAACCGTTCCAAGAGTATTCGGGTGATAAAACGGCCCGTTGAGCAGAGTGCTCCCAATGATCGCTTTCGAGTCCGGCACAAGCGCCTGACTCGTGAAGGCCTGCGACGTCGTTAGGGTCATCAAGATACTCAGAACTGACACCCAGGCGGTCAGTACGCCCACGACCCTGAGGATACGAATCTTGTCGGCATGGTCGAGTACGGCTAGACCAATGGCGAGATAGATGAGGCTCGTAATCGTGAAGGATCGCGTTGCTGCGAAGGACGCGATTGCCAGCGCCAGCCAGGGGGCAAGATAAACGAGCAGCCATGCGCCGGACCTTGTTCGCCTGATGACGCTTCCCAAGACCGCGATCGCCGACAGCCCATAGACCACGTACAGGAGAAGGTCCTTCGACAACGTCGAAAGAGGAGTGGTCACGCTAGCCGAGCCCAGCGTGTCCCCAGGGCGTATCCCAAGCTGCAATTGGAGAAATCCGGGGATGACCGCCCATGCGAAAGCAGCAATAGTCAGCGCGATTACTGGATCAAACCTGCCAAAACGGGCGCGTGACTTGGCCCTCAAGCTAGGGGCATCGAGAGTGACCGACATGCGCCCATGCTATAGGAATGCATCCAATACTCACTTAACTGTTGCCTCAGCCATCGCGGCTACGACTTAGTGCGCCTGGCCCGACCCTGAGCACTCTGGTGCCACGATATGTAGAAGCCCAGACCGAGCGCTACTAGGGCTCCGAACATCATCATTTGACCGCCGAGGTCAGCCCACATCTGTGAACTCATTCCTGCAATGAGAGAACCGTTATCCTGGGGCACGGGAGTAGCGGTGCTCTGGGCCAACGCCTGCCCTCCGAGAAACGAAATGATCATCCCGCTCAGGAGAGCGCCGCCGCTAAGCAACATGAAGAACAGCTCGATGGGTCTGCGCTTCATGCTTCGGATACCAGATCCAAGGGACTCAAAGGACTTCATAGCTTGAGGCTACTGGACTTGCGTCTATTACCGCAGAGAACGGGATGCCCCATAACGACCCAGATAGTAGGAAGAACACCCCACTCGACCTTCAGGTCGGGCGGGGTTCTCTTGTCATTAATGGCCGGCGCTGACGCGTCGCATCTGACGGCGAGCACGACGTGTCGCGGGTCATAAAGACGCTACGCGTCGATGTCGTCGACGCGCGACGCGTCGTGTCGACAAGGTGAGCGGAAACGGTGCCTTTTGCGGTGCATGGCGAAGGTCGCCCACCACGGCAGCCGGGACCAGAGCCCACAGTTCTACGCCGAGTTGCACGCAACCGTAGGACTCATCTCCGTCGGTGCCGACAACGGCTACGGGCACCCGACGGCCTCCCTGCTCGACATGCTCCGCTCGGTCGGCACCCTCGCCGTGCGCACCGACCGGCAGGGGCTCTCGGTCGTTGCACCGGCCGCCGCCGGGGGAGGAGCCCTCACGGTCTGGACGGAGAAGGGCGGCTGAAACCGGTGTCGTGTCGAGGCTCAGTGTCCCCGGTGCCGGTTAGGCTGGAAACCCTGAGCCCGCCCGTGAGCAGGCCCAGGGGAGAGGACTCGCGTGGCCGTCCGCAGCGCAGCACCCGCCAAGACCGCCCGCACCGGCAAGGCCGTCGCGATCCCGCAACTCGCCTGGCACGAGGTCCGTCCCGCCCCGATCGTGCTCGTCTCCGGCACAGAGACCTTCCTCGCCGAACGGGCCATCCGGCAGCTGCGGGACTTCCTCAAGCTCGAGGACCCGAGCCTCGAGATCAGCGACGTGCTCGCCGACAGCTACGCGCCAGGTGAGCTGCTCACGATGGCGAGCCCGTCGCTCTTCGGCGAACCACGCCTGATCCGGGTTGCGAACGTCGAGAAGTGCAGCGACACCTTCCTCGCCGAAGCCCTCGACTACCTGGAGAACCCCGCGGACGACACCTATGTCGTGCTCCGCCACGCCGGTGGCGTGCGCGGAAAAAAACTCCTCGACACCATCCGGTCCGGTCTCGGCGGCGGCATCGAGATCGTCTGCGCGGAACTCAAGAAGGACACCGACCGGCACGACTTCGCCGCGGCCGAATTCCGCACGGCAGGCAAACGGGTGAGCGGCAGTGCCCTGCGCGCCCTCGTGGCTGCGTTCTCCGGAGACCTCGCCGAACTCTCCGCGGCGTGCCAGCAGCTCATCGCCGACTCCACGGCCGAGATCACCGAAACCACGGTCGACCGGTACTACGGCGGCCGTGTCGAGGCGAATGCGTTCAAGGTCGCCGACGCCGCGATCGCGGGCAAGTACGGCGACGCCCTTGTCATCCTGCGTCACGCGCTCACCTCCGGTGCAGACCCGGTCCCCGTCGTCGCGGCGTTCGCCATGAAGATCCGCACGATGGCCAAGGTCTACGGCGCCCGTGGCGGATCGGGCCAGCTCGCCGGCCAGCTCGGCCTGGCGCCCTGGCAGGTCGAACGCGCCCAGCGCGACCTGCGCGGCTGGACCGACGAGGGACTCGGACGCTGCATCGTCGCCCTCGCTGAAGCGGATGCCGCGGTCAAGGGCGCCGAACGGGATCCCGTTTTCGCCCTCGAACGCCTCATCGGCGTCATCGCCCGCCGGGGCGAGGACTGACTTCCCGCCCCGTCACGACCCAGCTGACCGCGTGACACCATAATCGCTTGACATGACACCACGATGGTGTCACCATGGTGACATGGAACTCGGACAGTACGTCACCGACCTGCAACTCCAGCTGGCGGAGACCGCGGCGAACGGCGCGGAGGACACCCGCGCCGCCGCCGAACGGCTCGCCGCCGGGCTGGATGCCGCGGCCAGGCTTGTGCTCCTCGACGTCCTGTCGGCGGCGGTCGGGGAGATCACCCGTGAGCTCGCGCCCGGTTCGGTCGACCTGCGACTCCGTGGCCGCGAGATCGAGTTCGTGGTGACCCAGCCGAACCCGGAGTCGGACGCCGACGAGCGGCCGGCCACACCCGTCGACCTCGACGATGCGAGCACCTCGCGCACGACGCTGCGCCTGCCCGATGCCCTCAAAGCGCGGGTGGATGAGGCGGCCGCGGCCGACGGGCTGTCCGTCAACACCTGGCTCGTCCGGGCGATCGCTGCGGAAGTCCAGCCCAGGCAACGACGCTCCGCCCAGCGCACGCTCCGCACCGGCGACAACTTCGCAGGCTGGGCGCGCTGACCGGCCCCGCCCCGGCATCCACCGGCCCGCATGTCGGGGCCGGACACCCGTTCCAAGAACTGCTCCAGCCCACAGAAAGGGAGGCGCCAGCATGCCCAGCTACCCAACACCCACCCCGATCGACCTCGCCATCAACCTGCCGGTCGGCATGATCGACGTCTTCGCCGGCGACCGCACGGAGACCGTCGTAACGGTGTCGGCGACCAACCCGGCAAAGGCCGTCGACCGCCGCGGCGCGGAGGAGACGACGGTCGACTTCGACGGCCGGCGACTGACCGTGACCGGTCCGAAGCCCCGCTTCAGCGTCATCGGCCCGACGGAGTCCGTCGACGTGACGGTCGAGCTCCCCGCGGGGTCGCGGCTGACCGCAGAGATCAGTGTCGGCGGCGTGCGGACCGTCGGGCGCCTGGGCAACACCCGCATCAAGTCCTCAACCGGACCCGTCGACCTCGACGCCACCGGCGACCTGTGGCTGCGCGCGGCGCACGGCAACGCGACCGTTGCGACCGTCGGGGGTGGAATCGAGGTCACGGCCGACCACGGCCAGATCCGGGTCGGCACCATTGCCGGTGACGCGATCCTCAAGGCGTCCCACGGCAGCATCATGGTCGGGGAGGCCTGTGGCGATCTCGACGCGAAACTCTCCTACGGCGACCTCGACGTGACACAGGCGCTCGCCTCCGTCACGGCGAAGACCGCATATGGCAGCATCCACGTGCACGAGGTCTCGAGCGGTTCCATCCAGGTCGAGAGCGGCTACGGCCAGGTCACCATCGGCGTCCGGTCCGGCGTGCCCGCCTGGCTCGACCTCTCCTCGAAAGACGGGAGGGTGCGCAACGAACTGGCGGGCGACCGCGCTCCCGACGCTTCGGAGCCGACCGTCTCGGTCCGTGCCCGCACCCAGCACAGCGACATCAGCATCCGGCGCGCCCGATGACCGTGCCGTCCGAGATCCCCACCACCAGAAGACATCACGAGAAGGGAAGACCATGACCAGCTCAGCGATCGACGTCCACGGACTGTGCAAGTCCTACGGCGGACGGGTCGTACTCGACGACGTCGACCTCTCCGTTGCCGCGGGCACCGTCACAGCGTTGCTCGGCCCGAACGGCGCAGGGAAGACGACAACCGTGCACATCCTGTCCACGCTCGTGCGACCGGACGGCGGCACGGCTTTCGTGAACGGATGCGACGTCCTGCGCGACCACGACGGCGTGCGCGCCGCGATCGGCGTCACCGGCCAGTTCTCGGCGGTCGACGGCCTGCTCACCGGCGAGGAGAACCTCCAGCTGATGGCCAGGCTGCGTCACCTCGGCGCGAAACGATCGAAGGCCAGGGTGACCGAACTGCTCGAGCAGTTCGACCTCGTCGAGGCGGCCCGCAAGCCGCTCGCGACCTATTCCGGCGGGATGCGCCGCCGTCTCGACCTCGCGATGACGCTCGTCCAGGCCCCGAGCGTGATCTTCCTCGACGAGCCCACCTCCGGGCTGGACCCGAGGAGTCGCCACACCGTCTGGGACATCGTGCGCGACCTCGTCGCGCAGGGGACGACGGTGCTGCTCACCACCCAGCAACTGGCGGAAGCGGACGAACTCGCGGACCGCATTGCGGTGCTCGACGGCGGCCGGATCGTCGCGGAGGGAACGCCGGACGAGCTCAAGCGCCTCGTGCCAGGCGGGCACATCCGGCTGCGTCTCCCGGATAGCGCGGCGCTCGACGCTGCCTCGCGCCTGTTCGGTGAGTCCGCTCGCGATGAGGCGGGACTCGCGCTCACGGTGCCGGGCGACGGTACGGTCGGCGCGCTGCGCGGCATCCTGGATCGCCTCGATGCCGCCGGCGTCGAGGTCGACGACCTCAGCATCCACACCCCGGATCTCGACGACGTGTTCTTCGCCCTCACCGGCACGAAGGATCGGCCGGGCCGGGTCGACACGAAGGGAACCGAATCATGACCACCCTCACGGCCCGGCGTCAGGCAACACCACGCGGCCGCCGGCCATCGCATACCGTCGCCGACGCGATCACCATGCTGCGTCGCAACCTGCTGCACATGGTTCGGTATCCCGGCCTGTCGATGTTCACCATCCTCGGGCCCGTGGTGATTCTGCTGCTCCTCGTCTTCGTGTTCGGCGGCACGCTCGGGGCAGGACTGCCCGGCGTCGATCCCGCGAGCGGCCGCGACGCCTACCTCGCATACGTCATGCCGGGCATCCTCGTGATCACCATTGCAGGGACCGCGAGCGGCGCCTCGATCACCGTCGCGATGGACATGACCGAGGGCATCACGGCACGGTTCCGCACAATGTCGATCTCGCGCGCTGCAGTCCTCGCCGGGCACGTCGTCGGCAACACGATCCAGGCGATCATCGCCGTCGCCCTCGTGCTCGGAGTCGGCCTCCTCGTCGGATTCCGGCCGACGGCGGGAGTCGCAGAGTGGTTCGCCGTCGCCGGACTCACCGTGCTCGTCTCGTTCGCGGTCAGCTGGCTCGGAGTCGCCATGGGCATGCAGTCGAAAACCGTCGAGACCGCCAGTAACCTGCCGATGATCCTGACGATCCTTCCGCTCCTGGGCAGCGGCTTCGTGCCGACGGGCTCGATGCCGGAATGGATGCAGTCGTTTGCGCAGTACCAGCCGTTTACGTCGTTCATCGAGACCGTCCGCGGTCTCCTGCTCGGCACCCCGCTCGGCTGGAACCCGATGCTCGCGATCGGATGGTGCGCCCTGCTCTCGGTCGCCGGCTACGTCTGGTCGATGGCCCTCTACGAGCGCACCTCGGTGCGCTGACAGACCCGGGTCCCGCCCCGCGAAGGGGTCGGGACGACAAAAAAGCCCCCCGCCTGAGGCCACCTCGGCAAGAGGTGCTGATGTGGGGATACAAATAAAGCCGGCTCTGAATCTCAATTTCAGGGCCGGCCTGTTTGCGTTCAGGATGGAGGATACAGGTGCGTCAACGCTCGAAATACAAAATGCTGCCACTGGGCTGATCGGCATGCCGGTTCAAAGTGGTTGCCAACTGGCGCACGAACGTTTACACCCGTCACGATCAAGCGTTGTTAAGTAACGTGCGGCTCAGGGACGCGATCCTCGCTTCCCCGCCGGTGTCTTTCGTGTCGCGGAACGGAGAGGGAGTCCTCGTCTTCTCATGCGGACGCAGCCTCGGCGACGTGTGTGCGTGGGGCGACGAGGTTTCGGGTGACTATCCAGCGGATCTCTGACGGGTCGTAACATCAGGTATGAAGGCGAACTGGGGGCGCTCGCCTGAACGACTCTAAAGCGGTCCTCTGAATGCACGCTTCGTCTTCTCAGTAGCCGCGCATGTACGCAATGACTCGATCCATCTATCAAGGGATCCGACCATGACGAATGAGACACCGATGGAAAGGATACGGCAGCAGTCCTAGGAATCAGCGCTCGCTGCTAGACAGCAGGCATCGCTGATCACTATCTTCACCGACTAGTAGCCAAGGCAGCAGATGACTAGACATAATGACGAGAGTCAGGGTTGGATCGACCGGATTGGACCGGAAGCGACGAGAGCACGGCGCCGGGCCATTCCTATTGCATACGTGGTTCCTGCTGCAGGAATACTTGTAATTGTGATCGGCTTTTTAGTCGCCCGGCTGCTCAAAGCTCCTCCGGAATACGCTGCGTGGTCGCTAGTCGTTGGCGCAGCGATCTTCTTTCCCGTCATACTGGGATCGATGTTCTTTGGTGCAGTATTGATGCGCCGCGCTGGATCGCTGGCAGCGCAATACATTCGTTTGGCCGATCATTCCACGTTGAGTGCAGTCCCGAATATGTACCTTCGCAGGTTGGATCGATTTGACGATTTCATGGTCATTGTCGGCACCCCATCAGAGGGCAATTTCACCCCGAATCCGTCACCGATGGCCTACCTGACCGCCGAACGCGAGCACGATCGCGTGGCGCGTAAAAATGGCTCCTCACCGGGCAGCCAGACCCCAAGAGCTGCAAAACGCAACAACTGGGCACTCGTCGGTGGCAGCCTTATTCTCACCGGTATACTCAGCGCGTTGATTGCGGCAGGTATAACTTTGGTCTCGACATATGAACGTGCGCCAGAGACCTATCTCGTGACAGGCCTGGTGATCGCCTGCATCGTTTGCTTCGCAGTAGGAACACCGATGATCTATCGCAATCCCGCAAAATCATCCCCGAAGGATTGACCTTGGAGGGTTGACATGTGGTCGCGCGAGGATCGGCGCATTGCATTGCGGGGCGCGAACGGACTCACCGGCGGCGACGACTGCGCTTCCGCGAAAGCAAAGAATGGCTGATACTTCGCGAGGGCACAGGGAGAAGTCTTCGCCTGCAAGGGATAGCAAATACCGAAGCACGGAATATCCGCCGGACGTCGGTCAAGCCGGGAAAGTACGACGCTCGAAGGCCGTTCTCAGCATTCTGGCCACATGTCCCCGTCAATGCCACGCCGCGTCGACGAGCGGTGTGGTCCGGTCACGCTCGTTAGGCAGCGTTTCCCACCGGTATCTCATCCGCAGGGCCTTCTTAATGAATTTCGTGGAACGTCCAAGTTCTCGAGCGATCTCTCTAGGAGCGTGAGTCAGTAACGCCTATTCGGCTTTGATGCCAATGAATGCCTCCGATGTCGTCGGGTTGGGTTGG